>JAFLCM010000247.1 GCA_017303565.1 Planctomycetota bacterium | reverse complement strand
TGCCGGGCAAGCTGGCGGCACCGTTCGATATCGCCCGCCTCGTAATCTCCGCGCGATACGGATCGGGTCATGCTGAAGATCCTGCGGAAACCCGGCTCGACCGCGAGCGTGATCCGCATCACCGCATGCATGTCGCGCGGCTTCATGAAGCCGTTGTAATAGTCGCTGTGCAGCAGGTCGGCCCGAGGCAGTATCTGCCGGTCGGTTTCGACCGCGCCGGCGCGCGAGGCGGGCGTCGAATCGCCCCGGACGGTCGTTGCTCCCGCGGTGGCGCCGCCGGCGACACCCGACAGCACCGCGCTGACGGTCCACGAGCGGCTGGCTCTCTTCGGGGTACGGACGACGTAGCGGCGCGTCCGCGCGCCCACGTTTTTTTGTCGGGCGCTGCCGACCGCTCCACCCCCGCGTCCGTTCCGTCTTCACCCACCGCGATCAGCACCGGCGCGCAAGCGCGCCGCCTCAGGAGCATCCCATGCGCCGTTTCCTCGCCATTTCCGCGCCGGTTCTCGCCGCCGCCCTACTCTCCGCCTGCGCCTCTTCATCGTCGAACTCGACTCCGGCAGCCAATGGCGACCCGTCGATGGAGAAGCCCATCGTCCACAACGTCACGGCCGACGACATCGCCAAGGCCAAGAGCAAGCAGGCGGTCGCTTCCGACACCGCGATCATGTACGTCAACGGCATGGGCTGCCCCCTGTGCGCCACAAACATCGACAAGCAGTTGAAGCGCGTTCCCGGCGTCAAGGACGTCAAGGTCGACCTTGGCTCCGGGATGGTCACGGTCGGGCTCCTGCCCGGTGCGACCCACCCCTCGCCGGCTCGCCTCGGCGACGCCGTCGAGGACGCCGGCTTCACCCTCGTCAAGATCGAAGAGCGCTGAACCCAACGCCCCGAGAGAACTCCATGAAACACCCCATCCCCGCGGCGATCGCGGCGTGCGTCGCGATCGCGCTCATGCCCGCCTCCGCCAACGCCCAGGAAGCCATGTACACCGAGGCCGCCACCATGCCCTCGCCCGGCTTCTTCGTCTACCGCACCCAGTTCCACTTCTCCCGCTACGGCACCGACCACCACGAGGGCGTCGAGAACACCGACAAGTACGAGTTCTCCCACTCCCTCCAGTACGGCCTCGCTCGCGCCCTCTCGTTCCGCGTCGATGTCGCGCCCACCTGGGAGACCGAGCATCTCATCGCCGGCGGCGAGGACCACGACAAGGGCGTCAGCGACATCGACCTCTCCCTCAAGTGGCGCTTCTACAAGAACGACACCGGCGGCGTCGACACCGTCCGCGCCGCCCTCATCGGCGGCGCCTATGTCGCCTCGGGAGACGACAAGGACTTCTCCACCCAGAGCGTCAACCCCCACCTCGGTGCCGTCGTCACCATCGTCAAGGGACGCCACGGCTTCAACCAGGACGTCCACTACCAGATCAACACCACCGGCAGCGGCTTCGACAACACCGAGGGCGGTATGGGCCCCGCCGACGCCTTCCGCTACAACTCCGCCTACCTCTTCCGCCTCTTCCCCGAGGCCTACACCAGCACCAGCACCGGCGCGTGGTACGCCACCATCGAGCTCAACGGCCTCTACGAGACCAACGGCGACCACGACCTCCGCTGGGCCCCGGGCCTCATGTACGAGGGCCAGGAGTTCGCCTTCGAGATCATGGCCCAGCTCCCGTTGTGGGACCAACTCGACGAACGCCCGGAACTGGATTTCGCCGTGGGCGTGGGCCTGCGATTCGCGTTCTGAAACCCGCCGGCGTTTGCCGAGGGTGACGCACACGGGTACCGTCCGCGCATGAGCGGCGGCGATGTGCATGTGGTGGTGGTGGCCGAGGCGACGCCGGGCGTCGCCAACATGCTGCGCCTGCTCGGCTGGAGCCTTCGTACTCGCGGCGGCACGCTCGCCAACGCTCCCGTCACGGCGGTGTTCAACGAGCGTGAAGACCCCGAAGTCTCGCGAGAACTCACCGAGCGGTACGGCTTCCGCACGATCGTCCGACCCCGGATCTCCACCTCGCTCCGCTTCACCAACAAGTGGAACTGCCTGGAGGCGCCGCTCGGCGGCGCGCGGTGGATGCTGTTCCTCGACTGGGACATCGCCGTCTGCGCGCCCCTCGACCCCCTGCTCCACCGCCTGCGCACCGAGGGCCAGTCCGCCGGCTTCTTCATTTCTCCCGAGTTCACCCGCCAGGCCTGGGGCCTCCGCGGCATCCTCAAGAAGCACGCCGGGCTCACCGACGCGCGGCTCGACGAGATCGCCCACGACTGGTACCCCGCCGACCGCATGCCCGTCTTCAACACCGGCGTCTTCGCCCTCCGCGCCGACCACATCGACGCCTTCCGGCGCGAGATCGTCCCCATGTGCGACCGCCTGCACCGCTCGATGCGGGCCACCAGCCTCAACCCCTGGCAGTGGCTCAAGGTCCAGTGGAACCGTCGCCACTGGAAGAAGCCCGATGCCGACCGCCGGATCGTCGGCAGTTTCTTCCCCCGCGTCCACGCCGGCCAGATCGCCGTGCCGACCACGATACTGAAACTCGGCATCCCCTCCGCCCTGCTCACCCACGTCGACAACTGGCGGGCCCCCACCTGCCGCTTCGGCGACGAGGCAGGCATCCGGCTGCTCCACTACATGGGCTCCCGATTCCCCGAAGTCGACAAGGCCCGCCTTTTTGACGGGCACTACTTCGAGCGATTCGAGAACTCCGACAACGAGGGCTGGCGGGCGCTGGTCGAACTCGTCCGTGCCTACAACGCCGCCGGCGGCGTCCCCCACCGCGCTGACCCCGATCGCGCCGACCCCGCGCCGGTACACTCGCCGCGATGACCGACTGGGCTTTCCACGTCCTCGCGATCGCCGGCGTCGCCCTCGGGGTGGGCGCGATGACCATCGCCCGGCGCTCCCACGAGCGCGCCCGCCGTCGCCTCGACCGCTTGGAACGCCGCAACACCGAGCTGCTCCACATCATCAAGGCGCTCGAAGCCCACCGCCTCGCCGACACCCTCGCCCGCACCGGGAGAGAGCCGCAACTCTCCGTCACCTGCCGCGCCACCGGCGGCGAGGACCTCTGGCTCCTCGAACTCTTCAACCCCCCGGGCAAGCCGCTCCGCACCGCCGGTTTCTACATCGAGTGCGGCGGGTTCGACGGCAAGAACAAGTCCGTCACCTGGGCCTTTGACGCCCTGGGCTGGAACGGCCTGCTCGTCGAACCCCTGCCGCACCTCGCGGCACTCGCCCGAACGAACCGCCCCCGCGCCACGGTCGTGCAGGCCGCCCTCGCGGAACGCGGCTCGACCGGCACCGCCCGCTTCGTCCACGTCAGCGGCGACGACCCGGCCTATGAGGGCTCGTCCCACCTCGCCTCCCGTGGGGCCTCGGGCGAGGGAGACAGCGTCAAGTCCGCCCCGATGACGGGCGCATCGGAAATTGACGTCCCGCTCTCGTGGATGGACGAGGCGCTCAAGGGCCACGACGGCCCGGTGGACGTTCTGGTGCTCGATGTCGAGGGCGCCGAGGCTCGCGTGCTCGCGGGACTCGACCTGACTCGGCGCCGCGTCCGCGTGATGCTCATCGAGGACCATTCGCTCGGACAAACCCGCACCCTCGACGATGCGCTCATCCCCGCCGGGTTCAAGCACGTCACCTGGGTCGGGCGCAACCGCCTGTTCATCCACCAGGACGAGACCGAACTGCTCGAGAACGCCGAACGCCTCGCCCAGGCCTCCGCGGTGCGCCACATCAAGGCGTGAGGCGTGACGACGGGAAAATCACGGCCTGTACTCGTCCACGCTCACCGGGTGCTGCGGGATCGGGTTCGCCAGCCCGTTCTCGCACGCGACCGGCAGGTCCCGCCGCATGAACCGCACATGATTCGGATTATCGCTTAGTCTACCCGAGGGCTGGCGGGTGGTGTGCCACAGGTGGAACGCGATGATCTCCTCGACCGCGGGACGGGTCCGTGCCCCGGCGCGCACCGCCCGCCGAGCGAACTCGTCGTCGAGATACCCCCAGCCCTGGTAGTGCTCGTCGAAACCGTTCACCCGGACCCACGTCCCGATCGACGCCGACCAGTTGCAGCCGATCAGTTTGGGCTTGTGATCCGGCACCAGCCCGAAGCGGCGCCAAAACAGGTGCCGCCGGTAGCGCCGCGCGCGGGCACGCAGCTTCTCACGTGCCCGGTCATCGGTCGGCGGGTACTCGCCCCCGTCCGCGATCGCCCCCGCGTCCAGCGCCGCAGAGCGCTCCCGCGAAACCTCCACCCGGTACGGGAACACCAGTTCCGCTTCGCGCCCGAGGCGCTCGTGCATCTCCACCAGCGTCGGCGTCGCCAGCATGTCGCCGTCGAGCTGGATCAGGCGTCCCGCGCGGATTCCCAGATCGAAAATCACATGCCGGGCGGCGTTGTTGCGGACCTGCGAGCAGCGCGCCACGCCGTGGTGCGCCCGGCGCACCCAAGCGATCGGCGCGCCCACCCGCGCCGCCCACGCCCGCGCCAACGCCCCGATCCCCGGCTCGGGCGTGTCCGAAGACAGCACCACACGGTCCGGGCGCCGCGTTTGCCGCGACAGCGCCGCCAGCACCAGGTCGAGGTACTTCGTCTGGTGGCACACCACGAACACGATGACCGGCCCGCTCTCCACCGGCCCAACCCCCAGCCGCGCTGTGGCCGCTTCCACCATCAACCGCCCAGTGCCCA
>JAFLCM010000246.1 GCA_017303565.1 Planctomycetota bacterium | reverse complement strand
TGGCACCGGTCTCTGACCGGTGCCGACGGTTGATTCCATGTCGTCAGAGGCGCCACGCAGCGAACCACCTGCGGCACCCGCCGACACGGGTCGGAGACCCGAGCCACCCGGGCCCGAGTCGCCCACCGCCGACAGCACCGCGACCTCCAGCGCCGTCAGCGCCCGCCGCGCATCGCCTTCCGAGAGTTTCGCCCAATGAGCGACCGCCTCGTCCGTGACGGCCAAGTTCAGCCCGCCATAGCCGCGATCCCTGTCCGCGATCGCGCGCCGGACGACCGCCTCGACGTCGGCCTCGCTCAAAGGCTCAAGGCGAAACACGGTGCTCCGGCTCACCAGCGCGCTGTTGACCGCGAACAGCGGGTTCTCCGTCGTCGCGCCGATCAAGGTCACCCGACCGCGTTCCACGTCTTCCAGCAGCACGTCCTGCTGGCTCTTGCTGAAGCGGTGGATCTCGTCGAGGAACAGGATCGTCCGGTCGCGCCCGCCCGAGTTCTTCAGCCGCCGCACCGCGTCGTCGATCACCTCACGGATCCGCTTCACGCTCACGTTCGCGGCGTTCTCACGCACGAAGTGCCGCTTGAGGTGCAGCGCAATCACCTCCGCCAGCGTCGTTTTGCCCGTCCCGGGCGGCCCGTGCAGGATGATCGACGTCAGCGCCCCCGCGTCGAGCATCCGGCGCAGCAAGGGGCGGCGATCCTGAGCGTCCGGGCTTCTTTCCCGCTTGATGCCTCGATGCCCCGATGCCGGAACGCCTTCCCCCCCGCCTCCTCCCCCGCCTTCCCCAAGGATGTGCCGTTGCCCCGCGATCTCGTCGAGGTTCCGCGGGCGCATGCGGACCGCCAGCGGCTCCACCGCCTTGGTCCCGAGGGCGCGCTGGCCCGACCACAGGTCGCTCACACCCAACTCTAGAAGCGCCGGGATTCAGCGCCGCCGGCGCACGCCCAGCAGCCCGCCGAGCGCCAGCATCCCCGCCGCGCCGGGCGTCGGGACCGCCAAGAACGACACCTCGCTCAGGAACACCCACTGCGCCGTCCCGTCGTTCAGCGTGATCTCGACGGTGTCGGTGGCGGCGTTGAGCGGGATGATGAACGACAAGGGAGCGCCGGAAGCCCCGTCCGTCAGGGGGACGTTGGACAGCACGCCGTTCACGCGCACGTCCACCGAGCCGGGCGTGGAAACCCCGCCAAACCCGTTGGAGTCGTCCACGAACAGCGTGAAGGACTCGAAGTCGTACGCCTGCTCGAAGTTGAAGGTGATCGTCGGCGTGATGTCGTTCCAGCCGACATACAGCCCGGGCGTGACGTTCCAGTTCTCCGTCGCGACCACGCCGTCGGTGAGGTCCCCAAGGCCGCCGGAGAGCGGGGAGCCGCTCTGGGTCGTATTGCCGGACCCGTTGTACGAGTCGTCCCAGTAGGTGAACGTCCCGGTCTCGCCGTTGAGCATGTTGTACGACGAGGGGAACACCAGCGCGCCGCCCGAAGCGGCGCCGCTCAAGCAAAGCGAAACAAACAGGCCCACGCCAACGCACGTCTTCATGGCTCACTCCTCTTGTACCGTTCTCTCCCCGCCGATCGCGGGCTGTGCGAGGAAGAGATTACCACGGGAATAGGCCGATACAAGCGTGTGAGCGGACGCCGTGACCGCGCTCGGAGTGTCAGGCGGCTGAGAATCGCCACGCCCGATAACCGGCCTTCTCGCAGCCCGCCAACAATCAGCCTTCTCCGATGTTCGTCGCCCAAGCCCATTCCTTCGCTCAGCAGGCCCGACTGGCGATCACCCTCGCCTGGGTCGCGGGCTACACCAACGTGCTGACGCTGCTCACCTGCGGCTGGGGCACGTCGCACATGACGGGCATCACCTCGAACCTGGGGCGCGACGCCGCGGAAGGCAAGTGGGACTTGGGCCTCTTCGCGCTGTGGGTATTGCTGGCGTTCCTCGTCGGGGCGGCGATCTCCGGTTTCTGCACCGAGCTCGGGCGGCGCCGCGGCTGGGAGTCCATCTACGTCCTGCCCATGGCGGTCGAGACCTCCCTGCTCGCGGTGTTCGCCGTCGGCGTCGAGTTGCACGCCCGCGGCAAGTTCGAGACCGGCGCGGGTCTGTGGTGGATGACCGCCGTCGCCGCTGCCGCGATGGGCCTGCAGAACGCCACCATCACTCGCATCTCCAGCGGCGTCGTCCGCACCACCCACGTCACCGGCGTACTCACCGATCTTGGCATGGAAGCGGTGCAGTTCCTGTGGTGGCTCCGCGACAAGGCCCGCGGGCGGCTCGACCGCGAGGCGGCCCACGCGCTGATCCACAGCGTCCCCACGCACCCGACGGCCCGCCGACTGGCGCTGCTCGCATCGATCGTGGGCTCGTTCGGCCTCGGCGCCGCGCTGGGCACCCTCGCCTACGACCACCTGCCGAGGCTCTCGATGTTCCCGCCGGTGCTGTTCCTGATGTGGATCATCTACCAGGACGTGTCCGCGCCCATCGCCGAGATCGAGCCCTCGACCCTCGTGGGCGAGTCCGGCCTGGGGCTGCCCGAGTCGCTGGCGATCTACCACCTTCGCCACGTGGCCAGCAGCCCGACGCGCACGCACCGCATGCCCAACCTGCTCGACTGGAGCGAGCGCCTGCCGCCAACGGCCCGGGTGGTCATCCTCGACCTGGCGGGCGTGGAGCAACTCGACGCCAACGCGGCCCTCGAACTCCGCGCCCTGCTCGCCCGCTTCGGCGCGCAGCGGCGCCGCCTGCTCATCGCGGGGATCTCACCGGAGAAAGTCCAGTCCCTGCGCCGCTCCGGCGCGGGCGAGTTCCTCGCGCCCTCGAACACCTGCCCCGACCTCGACCTCGCGATCGCCATCGGGCTGAACCTGCTCGCCGAACTCGCGCACGACAGCCGCGCCCGCACCGCGTGAGGGCGTGAGCGCCGCCGCCGCCCGGCGCCGTCGGAATGTCACGGTCTCTTGTCTGATCGCGACGCGTCCGGTCAGCGCCGCGCCTTCTTCCAGCCGCCGCCCGACTGCTTGGCGGGACCTTGCGCAGCGCGTCGGAAGCCGGGCATGGGCCTGTCGTTCCCGCCGCCGCCGCCGAACCCGTCCTTGAACCCGCCCTTCTTGAACCCGGGCTTGGGGCCGCCCTTGAAGCCGCCCTTGCCCGCGGGCCTGAACCCGCCGCCGGTCGCCGGCCGATCGCTCGTTCGTTCGCCGGAACGCCCGCCGAAGTGACCGGTGGCGGCGTCGCGTCGCGGCGCGCCGTCGCCTTTCTTGAACGGACCGGGTCCGGTTCGCCCGGGGCCGGGACCGGGCTTGCCGAACGGCTTGGCATGGGGCTTACCCTCGTGGGCGTGCCCCGCGCTGTGCGGCTTCATGGGGTGCCCGCTCCCGCGAGCCGGGTTCGCGTTGGCCTTCTGAAACCCGCCCGGTTTCGCGCCGAACGCGGGCTTCTTGGCGCCGGCGTGACCGGTCTTGCGGCGCTCGAACTTGGGCGCATCGCCGAATCGCGCCGCGTGCTTCGGTCGCATCGGACGCTCCTCGGGCTCCTCCCGCCGGGGTTCAGGGCGAACTTCCGGTTCCTCGTAATGGAACGGCGGCGACTTCGGCTTCACCACGATCGGGTCCGTCAGCGGAAGCATCGGTCGGTGAGCCGGAGCGGCCTGGCTTGAAGCATGATGGTTCGAAGCATGATGGCTCGCAGCGTGTTGCTTCGGTGCCGGGGCCGCCGTCTTCCGCGGCTCGTGCTGCTCTGTCCTTGCTGGCGGAGTCGGGCGCTCTGCGCGAACCCCGGTGGTCGCGTGCCCCCCGTGCCCCCCGGAAGCCGCCGGCTTGGTGTGGTGCGTGGCGTTCGGGCGCTGAGGACGCGCAGCCGGACCCGCGGAAGCACCGGGTCGCCCGGGACGCCCACGCTCCGGACGCTCGTCCTCGTCCTCCACCCGCGGCGACTCGATCCGCTCCAGCATCGCCGGCGTCTGCCCCACCGGCACCTTCTTCCCGATCACCCGCTCGATGTCGCGCAGGAACCCGCGCTCCTCGCCCGAGCAAAACGACAGCGCGATCCCGCTCGCGCCCGCCCGCCCCGTCCGCCCGATCCGGTGCACGTAGCTCTCCGGCTCGTTGGGCAGGTCGAAGTTGATCACATGCGTCAGGTTGTCGATGTCCAGCCCGCGCGCCGCGATGTCTGTCGCCACCAGCACGCGCGTCCGCCCCTTCTTGAACAGCTCCAGCGCCCGCTGGCGCTGGCCCTGGCTCTTGTTGCCGTGGATCGCCTCCGACGACACCCCTTCGCGGGTGAGGGTGCGCGAGACGCGGTCGGCCCCGTGCTTGGTGCGCGTGAACACCAGCACCCGCTCGATCGCCGTGTCGCGGTCCAGCAGGTCCAGCAGCAGCGCCGACTTCTTCATCTTCTCGACGTGGAACACCTTCTGCTCCACGCGCTCCGCGGTGGAAGACACCGGCGCCACCGCCACGTGCACCGGGTTCCGCAGGATCCCGTCCGCCAGCCGCTTGATCACCATCGGCATGGTCGCGCTGAACAGCAGCGTCTGCCGCTTCTCCGGCACCTTGGCGATCACCTTGCGGATGTCGTGGATGAAACCCATGTCCAGCATCCGGTCCGCCTCGTCGAGCACGAACACCTCGACGCCGGAGAGGTCCACAAACCCCTGGTTCATCAGGTCCAGCAGTCGCCCCGGCGTCGCCACCAGCACGTCCACGCCCGCACGCAGCATC
>JAFLCM010000245.1 GCA_017303565.1 Planctomycetota bacterium | reverse complement strand
TCGACGATTCCGAGAAAACTGCCGATCAGCACGCTGTCGGGCATCTCGCCCGACGCGAGGTTCCTTGTCTACGGCGCGTGGCCCGTGCTGGAGCCCGACACCACAAAGCCCGGGGGCATCCTGGTGGTGCGCCGCCTTGATCGTGACGAGACCATCGTGATCGAGGGCACCGAAGGGGCGCGGAACGCCTCGCTCTCCCCCGACGGGCGGTGGGTGGCGTTCTCGTGCGCCAAGGACGTCGCGGGCACGAAGTTCAACCTTATGCGCGTGGCGATCGAAGACGGGCGGCCCTCGGGCAAGCCGGAGACGATCTGTGATCTGAAGATGGGCACCCAGTTCTCGATCGGCTGGGCTTCGGAGCGCGAGGTGGTGTTCTACGCCGACGCGGACACGACGGTCTACACGGTGCCGACCTCCGGCGGCGAGCCTCGCGTGGTGGTCAAGGCCGAACGCTCGGCGGGACTCCAGGGGTGGGACACGCTTGTTCCGCTCGTGCCGGGTCAGTCCGTGCTCGCGACGCACTACGCGCTCGCGGGCGAGAAGTTCAAGGCGAACACCGAGGCCATCGACCTGGCGACGGGCAAGCGGACCATCGTGCTGCCCGACACGGGCAGCCCCCAGCTCGTGACCGACAGCGTGAACGGGCAGACGCTGCTGGTGACGGTCAGGGCCGACCAGTCCGGTCTTGTCGCGGTGCGGTTTGACCCGGCCACGCTGGGCACGACCGGCGAGCCCGTCAGGGTGTGGAGCGGCAGCCTCGTCAACTCCTTCAGTCTCTCTTCCAACGGCACGCTCGCGATGTCGTCGCGACCGTCCGATTTTTCGGATCGGCGGCTGGCGCGGCTCGACGACAAGGGCGTGCCGCGGCCCGTCCCGGGTCCGACGCGGTCGTACGCCGAGATCGCCGTTTCGCCCGACGGCGGTCGCGTGCTGGCGACGTTGGACATCAGCAGCCCGGACGACCTCAACTCCGAACTGTGGGTGCAGGACCTGGCGCGCTCGACGTCCGTGCGGATCCCGATCCAGGGCTTCGCCGCTGGCCCCATGTGGAGCGTGAGCGGGCAGCGCATCGCGCACGGGTCCTACGCCAAGGACGAGTTCTCGGTGTGGGACCGCCCGGCCACCGGAACGGGCGAAGCGGTCAAGGTGCTCTCGATTCCCGCGGTCGAGCAGCAGTTCCTGACGCCCTCCGCCTGGTCGCCCGACGGGAAGACCCTCGCGGTCGTTCGGGCGGACATGAAGATCAACAGCAGCGACATCGTCATGATGCAGCAGGAAGACGGCGGCAGGGCATGGAAGGCCACGCCCTACCTGAACACGCCCGCCGACGAGCACGCCCTGCGCTTCTCGCCGGACGGCAAGTGGGTGCTGTTCTGCTCCGTCGAGTCGGGGCGGCACGAGTTGTACGCGCAGCCCTTCACGGGCGTGAACGCCGGCGAGGCCGACACGAAGTCAGGGCGCGTGCAGGTCTCGACCAACGGGCACGACGGCAGCGGCTGGTGGAGCCCCGACGGCAAGGAGATCCGCTACATCGACGCCGACAAGCGGGTCATGAGCGTCGAAGTGAAGACCGAGCCAACGTTCTCGGCGTCGGTGCCGAAGTTGCTCTACAGCATCAAGGAGCTCAAGACCCGCAGCGTCACATGGACGCCCGACGGGGGCCTGATGGTCGTGCTGCAGGGCGAGAACGAATCGGCCAGCCGCATTGATCTGGTCGTCAACTTCAACGAGGAAGTGCGGGCGAAGATGAATCCCGCGAAGTGATCCCCTCGGATTCCGTACACTCGGTTTCGAGACCCATGCACCCAACCACCATCGGCCCATTCCAGATCGAGCGCGAACTCGGCCGCGGCGGCATGGGCGAAGTGTTCCTTGCCCGCGATCCGAGGCTCGATCGGAAAGTGGCGATCAAGGCCATCCCCGCCCACATGGCCGCCGACGCCGACCGGCTGGCGAGGTTCCAGCGCGAGGCGAAGGTGCTGGCGTCGCTGAACCATCCGAACATCGGCGCGATCTACGGCCTGGAAGAAGTCGCCAGTGGTGGGGTGGATGCGCCGGCGCGGCAGCTTCTGGTGCTGGAGTATGTGGAGGGTGAGACGCTCGCCGAGCGGCTGGCGCGTGGGCCGGTGCCGGTCGATGAGGCGTTGCAGATCGCAAGGCAAGTCGCCGAGGCGCTGGAAGCGGCGCACGAAAAAGGGATCGTCCACCGCGACCTCAAGCCCGGCAACGTGATGGTGACAGACGGCGGCGTGGCGAAGGTGCTGGACTTCGGCCTGGCCCGCACCGCCGAAGGCCCGGCCTCGTCCGCGGACTTCTCGGCCGCGCTCGCCGATTCGCCGACCGTCACCAGCCCGCCGGCGCGGGCCCGGCCCGTTCACAGCCCGACGATCCCCGGGGTCATCATGGGGTCCGCCGGCTACATGTCGCCGGAGCAGGCCCGGGGCAAGCCGGTCGACCGGCGCTCGGACATCTTCTCCTTCGGCTGCGTGCTGTACGAGATGCTCGGCGGCGAGCAGCCGTTCGGCGGCGAAACGGCCACCGACTGCATCGGGGCCGTGCTGCACCGCGAGCCGGATTGGAGCCGTCTTCCCGCCGCCACCCCCGTGGTGGTTCGGCAACTGATGAGGCGATGCCTCGCAAAGGACAAGCACCAGCGTCTCCGTGACATCGGGGATGCGCGGATGGAGGTCGAACAGGCCATCGCCGATCCGCGCGGTGTGGCGTCTGGCCTCCACGCCGTCCCGGCACCGAGCGCTGCCCCGGCGTGGTGGCGTTCCCCCGTCGCGCTGGTCTCGGTGGCGTTGCTTGCCCTCGCCGCCGCCGTAGCCGCGCTGGCGCTGCGCCAATCGCCCGCGCCGATTCATGCCCCGCGTTCCATCGTCCGCGCCGAACTCAACCTCCCCACGGGCCTCCAGTTGGTGCAGGGCGACCGCGCCATCGCGGTCTCGCCCGACGGCACGAGCGTCGTTGTTGCCGCGTTCAAGCCCGGGGACACCGCACCCTCCTCGCTCTACCTCCGCGACCTCTCGCGCCTCGAGTTCCGCATACTCGAAGGCACGGAAGCCGGCACCTACCCCTTCTGGTCGCCCGACGGCGCGTCGATCGCTTTCTTCTCGGTCGACAAGCTCAAACGAATCGACCTCGCCGACAACATCGTCCGCACCATCTGCGACGCCCCCGCGGGCCGCGGCGGGTCGTGGGGCAGCAAGGGTGCCATCGTCTTCGCTCCCACCGCGCAGGGCGGACTCATGCTTGTGGGCGCTTCCGGCGGCACGCCCGAACCCATTACGACCGCCGCGAGCGCCGGTGAGTCACACCGCAACCCGTGCTTCCTCCCCGACGGCGAGCGGTTCCTCTACGCCGCGATGAACGTCGAGAGGGAAGGCGTCTACGCCTTCGATCCCGCCACCGGGCAGTCGTCGTTCGTGCTCCCGGGCCGGGTCGAAGCTTTCTATGTCGAGCCGGGCTTCGTCGTTTTCGCGCAGGGCGAGAACCTGATGTCACAGCCCTTCGATCCGGCCCATCTGCAACTCACCGGCGTCGCCACGCCCATCGCGGGCGATGTGGCGTACGGGCTGGCGCGGGCGTTCATCCAGGCGGGTGTTTCGTCGAGCGGCACGCTGGTGTACCGGCCCGTCACCCGCGCTCCCCGCTCGAGACTCGCCTGGATGGACCTCAAGGGCGGGCGGACGCCGATCCCCGTCGAGCCGCTCGCCACCGACTCCGCCGCCCTTTCGTCCGACGCGAGACGGGCCTCGGTTCGCATCCTCGGCGACCGGGGTGAATCGCGGGTCGCCGTGGTCGATCTCGAGCGAGGCGTTACGACGACCATCTCCGACCCCAAAGTCTTATTCACCTACCGCCCGCGGATGACCCAAGACGGTCAGCGTGTCATCACCTCGTTCGTCACGGGCGGCAAGCAGAGTATCGCGTCGTTCCCCGCCGGCGGGGGCACGCCGACCATCCTCCTGGAAGGCGACGGTTCCGAGTACGAAACCTCGTCGATCACGCCTGACGGCAAGACCCTGCTGTTCACCAGCGTGCCCGGCAGCGACAAAGCCGGGGACATCATGACGATGGAACTCGCGGCACCGCACACCGTCAAACCGTTCATGCAAACGCCCGTGCCCGAGTACACGGCGCTGATCTCGCCCGGGGGTGACGCCGTGGTCTTCGTCGTGGCGCGCGAGTCTCTGGTGGTCAACAACACCAGCGCGGTCCTCAAGGCCGCGGCCTTCCCAAGCCCCGGTGTGCCCGTGCAGCTTTCCACGGGCAACGTGAGGGGCTTCTTCGGCTGGACAAGCCCCAAGCAGGTGTGCTGGGCGGATGTCCAGCGACACGTCTGGAGCGCTGAAGTCACCGTGAACGGCACTCAGATCGAGGTCGGCCCGCAGACCCCGATGTTCGACGGCAAGCCGCTCGACGAGCAGGTGCGACTGATGGAGTTCGACATCAAGAATCAGCGATTCCTCATCGCTTACAACGACGATCCCCGCGAGGACCCTCGGCTGATCGTGGTGAGCGACTGGCGGCCCGCCGCCGTGAGCGGGCCGAAGCGGGAATGACGGGGGGCTCATCGGCACCCGAGCGTCGACTTTTCACCGTGGTGCGTCGAAGATGCAGTCATCCCCGTCTCAACTCGGCGAGCAGGTGGTCGCGAGATGCCGAGCGCTGGGGTTTTCAGACGCGGGGGTCACCGTCGCCGAGCCGCTCGACCCCGACCACGCCGAG
>JAFLCM010000244.1 GCA_017303565.1 Planctomycetota bacterium | reverse complement strand
CGGCACTTCTGGGAGGCGAGCGAGTCGGCCGAGCCCTTGCCCACGTCGCCGTAGCCGCAGACGACCGCGACCTTGCCCGAGAGCATGACGTCGGTGGCGCGCATGATGCCGTCGACGAGCGAGTGGCGGCAGCCGTAGAGGTTGTCGAACTTGCTCTTCGTGACGCTGTCGTTGACGTTGATCGCGGGGAAGAGCAGTTCGCCCTTCTCCTGCATCTGGTAGAGGCGGTGGACGCCGGTGGTGGTCTCCTCGGAGACGCCGCGGATGAACGGGACCATGCGGGTCCAGAAGGTCGGGTCTTCCTGCAGCTTCTGGAGGATGACGCTCAGGACGATCTTGAACTCGTGGTTGTCGGTGGAGTTGGGGTCGGGGAGCTTGCCGCTCTTGGCGAACTCCTTCTCGGCCTTGTAGCCCTCGTGGATGAGCAGGGTGGCGTCGCCGCCGTCATCGACGATGACGGAGGGGCCGTTGCTGCCGTTGGCGTCGGCGGGGAAGGTCAGCGCCTGCAGCGTGCACCACCAGTACTCTTCGAGGGTCTCGCCCTTCCAGGCAAAGGTGGGGATGCCGGGCTTGCCGGGGCGCCCGGCGATCATGGCGGCGGCGGCGTGGTCCTGCGTGCTGAAGATGTTGCACGAGGCCCAGCGCACATCGGCGCCCAGGTCCTGCAGGGTCTCGGCGAGGACGGCGGTCTGGATGGTGTTGTGGAGAGAGCCGGAGATGCGGGCGCCCTTCAGCGGCTTCTTCGTGCCGAACTCCTCGCGGCACGCCATGAGGCCGGGCATCTCGTGCTCGGCGAGCTCGATCTCCTTGCGGCCGTAGCGCGTGGTCTCGGCGGAGGTGTCGCGCACCTTGTACGCCATGTCGCAGGTCAGGGGCAGGCCCGTGTTCAGGAAGGGCTTGGAAGTCACCGGTTTGTTCAGGGTCGCGGTCGTCATGGGGATCCTCAGGGAGTGGTCGAGTCGAAAGTGGTCGAGTGGAAAGTGGTCAAGTGGTCGAGAGATTCGCGGTCAGTCTATTGGTCAGATTCGCTCCCCCACCGCCGCGAACAGGCCCGGGCCGCGGGCCTCGATGGCCGAAGTCAGGGGCGTGACGCGCACGGCGCGGAAGCCCGCGCGTTCGAGGGCCGCCGCCATCCATTCGCCACGGAAGCCCAGGTGGACGTGGCCCATCGTGTGGCGGTAGGTCTCGCGGTCGTGCTCGAACATGTCGACGATGAGCAAGCGCCCGCCGGGGCGGACCACGCGGAAGAGTTCACGAAGAGCATCGTCCACTTCGCGCACGTGGTGGAGCACGAGCAGGCAGACGGCGGCATCCACCGACCGGTCGGGAAGCGGGAGCGCCTCGATCGGACCGTCCGCGAACCGCACGTTCGAGAACGCCTTGAGCCGCTTGCGGGCGGCGTCGAGCATCGGGCCGGACTGATCGATCGCGATGACTTCCCGGACGTGCGGCGCGAGGAGTTCGGCCCCGTTGCCCGTGCCGCAGCCGACGTCCGCGACAACCCAGTTCGCGGGCAGCAGCCCGAGCAGCCCGAGCGCGGTGAACGAGCCGCCGAACATGTCGGAGCGGAGCGCGTCCCACTCGCCGGCAACGCGCCCGAAGAACGACACGCTGTCGGTGCGGCGCTCGGCGAGGACCGTGCGCACACGCCGATCGTCCTCGGCGTTGACGGGGTCCTGTGCGTGCTCCATCTGATCACGCACCGCGACCCAGATGGCCCGCGCATCGGCGTTCAGGTCGTCGAGCACCAGCCGGTACAGCGTGGCGGTGCCGTCGGCACGCTTCTCCAGCCAGCCGGCGTCGAGCAGGACCTTCAGGTGACGGCTGACGGTGCTCTGGGCCAGTTGGACCACGCGGGAGATCTCGCCGACGGACATCTCGTGGGCGGCGAGGACCCGGGCGAGGCGCAGGCGGAGCGGCTCGCTCAGGGCGGCGAGGCGGTCGGCGAGGGGAATGGAGGCGGGGGAACGCTTCATCCGTGTATCCGGATGAACGGTAGAAGATCGACAGCGAAGCGTCAAGCCGAGTTTTCAGCGTTCCATGAAAAAAGCGAAGGCCACCCGTGAGGGTGGCCTTCGCTTCTGCCACACGGGCCAAAGGGCCACGTGCGAGATTCGGTGGCGGGCCTCTCTCCACCATTCCCCTATTGCAGGCGAGGCCTGCTGACGTGTATCAAGACCAACCGAGCCCTACGGCTGATCCTTTTCCCTGAACCTGGGTTTCCTAGGCCCAGATCCCGACGTGTCTGCCAGGGCGGTGCCCGGCCTCTTCCCTCCGCAAGCGGGGCTGTCGCCCAACTTGCTATCCGCTCCTACCTCAACGGTTGGAAGATAGCACGGCTTCCCCCCTCGTCCAGCCCGGTTCCATGACAATTCGTGAAATACCCGAATGGATCGGGCCACTTTCTGGCTGCGCGGCGGGTTCGGACGGGCGTCAGTTTGCCCAGATTCTCACGCCGTTCCGGGGGTTGTCACCCGGCCCGTCCGCCGCCGGTCGCGCCGGGCGGACGGGCCCAGTGCAGCTTGCGCACCAGGGTCTGCCAGTAGTTCGAGTCGGGGTTTCGCACGAGCCGGATCGGGCGGTCGTGCCCCTTGAGGACGACGCGCTCACCCTCAGTGACCGGACGCAGCACCTGCCCGTCGAGCACAAGGGTAGTGCCCATCGGGGGCGGCTGGTCCGTGGAGGTGGTGGCCCCCCCCGCCCACAGGCCCGCGTTGCGCACCGGGTTGGACCGGATGATGGTGAGTTCGATCGGGGTTCTGCTGCTGACGACGATCGGGCGGAAACTGAGGCTGTGGGCCGCGATGGGTGTGATCGCGAGCGAGTCGAGTTCGGGGGAGACGATGGGGCCGCCCGCGGAAACGCTGTAGCCGGTGGACCCGACGGGGGTGGAGACGATCACGCCGTCGCCGCGAAGGATGGGGCCCTCGACGTTTCCGAGGCGGAGGCCGATCTCGATCATGCGGTACGGCGGCCCGGCGGTGATGACGCAGTCGTTCAGGGCCACCGCCATAAAGGTTGGCAGGTCGGGGGTGCCCGCCGGCGTGGACATGGGGCGGTGGACCTCGACGTCGATCATGGTGCGGTCTGCGAGGTCGAGTCGCCCGTTTCCAAGCAGGGCGGGGGCGTGGCGTTCGAGGGCGGTGACGTCGAACTCGGCCATGAAGCCGAGTTTTCCGAGGTTGACGCCGATGAGCGGGATTCCGAGGTTCACGCAGCGGCGTGCCTGGGAAAGGAGCGTGCCGTCGCCGCCCAGGACCATGATGAGGTCGGGACGGACCGGGAGTTGGTCCAGTTCGAGGGGGGTGTGGTTGACGTCGAGTTCGCCGGCGAGCCTGCCGTGGCGGGCGACGAGGGCCCGGATGCTGGGCAGGGCGTCGACCACCGCCGGCTTAGACTGGTTCACCAGGAGCAGGACGGCACGCGGCATGGCGTGAGTGTACCGATCATTGACCGAATAGACGCGGGCGGGGGTGGAACACCGGTGAAATCGCGGTGAAGTTGCCCGGAGGTGGCTGGGTCGGTACACTCTCCTCCCCCCGAAAGGGCCCGGACGCCGTCCGCGCTCGATGGACGGGCGTCTTTTCGGATTCGGAGCACTCGTCATGCGCAAGAAAGTCAAGAGCAAACCCCACAAGGGCCTGCTGAAGCGGATCCGCATCTCCGCGACCGGCAAACTGAAGCACGCCAAGGCCGGCAGCAAGCACCTTCGCTCGCACAAGAGCCCCAACCGCCTGCGCCGCCTCCGCAAGGACTCGTTCATGTCCACGGCGGAGATGAAGCGTCTGAGCAAGCTGCTGTTCATGCGTCTCCGCGGGCGCGAGCAGCCCCGTTCGGCGCTGCGGAAGAGCCCCAGCCCGGCGGAGCGGAAGGCGAAGCGCGAGGCCGCGAAGGCCGCCGCCGCTGCCGGCGCCGCGAAGAAGTAGTTCCACCGACCTCACCCGCCCACCGGGTTCAAGCCGGGCGACGACGCCCGCCCCGTCAGGCCCAAGTCCGCAGGAGTTTCCCCCATGCCCCGTGCACGCAAGAGCACAGCCCGCCGCCAGAAGCACAAGCGGATCATCCGCGCGGCCCGCGGGTACTTCGGTACCAAGAGCCGTCACTACCAGCAGGCCAAGGTCGCGCTGATGCGCGCCGGGCGGTACGCCTGGCGTGACCGTCGCCGCCGCCGCCGCGACTTCCGCCGTCTGTGGATCACCCGCATCACCGCGGCGTGCAAGATGCGCGGGACGCGGTACTCGCTGTTCATCAACGGCCTGAAGCTTTCGGGCATCCTGCTCAACCGCAAGATGCTCAGCCAGATCGCGATTGATGACCCGCAGACCTTCGACAACCTGGTGAACTCGGCGAAGAAGGCCTCGCTGGCGACGCCGGCGAAGGCGTGAGCGGTTCCGACAGATCGATTTTCACGGCACCCCTGCGGGTTTCGCGGGGGTGTTTTTCTGTTGGCGGCGAGGTTTGGATAGCGCCAAGTTCCGGTCAGGCAGTGAGAAACGCTCGCTCGCGGCTGTCGTGCTCGGCCCCGGCGACACGGGTCGGGTACCCGTCCCCAACCCGGATACTATGATTTCGTGATGGATTCGGTACTGCCCATCTCGATCCCGGCGGACCGGATCGCCGAACTCTGCCGGGTAAACGGAGTCCGTCGGCTTTCGTTGTTCGGTTCGGTGCTGCGGGGTGATTTCACGCCGGAGAGCGACGTGGACGTGTTGGTGGAGTTCGAGGCGGGGCGTGTGCCCGGGCT
>JAFLCM010000243.1 GCA_017303565.1 Planctomycetota bacterium | reverse complement strand
GCCGCCGAACAGGGGCGACTGGACATCCTCGTGAACAACGCGGGGATCACCCGCGACAACCTGATCCTCCGCATGAGCGACGAGGAGTTTTCGGCGGTGATCCAGACAAACCTGACGAGCGCGTTCGTCGCGTGCCGGGCGGCGGCCCGCCCGATGATGAAGAACCGCTTCGGTCGGATCGTGAACATCGCATCGACGAGCGGGGTCGTGGGCAACGCGGGGCAGGCCAACTACGCCGCGGCCAAGGCCGGGCTGATGGGCCTGACCAAGACGATCGCGAAGGAACTCGGCGGGAAGGGGATCACCGCGAACGTAGTCGCGCCGGGCTACGTCGAGACCGACATGACCGCGAACCTGCCGCAGGAGATCAAGGACAAGATCTCCGACCTCGTGGCGGTCAAGCGGCTGGGCTCGCCCGAGGACATCGCTTCGGCGGTCGCGTACGCGACGAGCGACGACGCGGGGTACCTGACGGGGCAGGTGATCGTGGTCGACGGCGGGATGACGATGTGGTGAGCGGGGCGTGGTTGGTGAGGGGGTCCGCTCAGAACTCAGAGCGGCAGAACTCAGATTCGGATGGTGGGCGCTGTGGGGCGAGCGACGCTTCGTGGGGAGTCGGCGGCCCTTCCGGCGCGGTAGGCTTGGGTCATGGCACCTGAGCCCACTGACGCTTTGGCTGAACGCACCGTCGCGGCGATCGACTCGGGCATGACGGTGGGCCTGGGCACGGGGCGGGCGGCGACCCGGGCGATCCACGCGCTGGCGCGCCGGGCGAAGGCGGACAGCCTCAAGATCACCTGCGTCGCCACCAGCGTGGCGTCTCACCAACTTGGCGAGTCGCTGGGGCTGCGGGTCCTGGCGATGGAGTCGGTGGCGTCGGTGGATTTTCTCTTCGACGGGGCCGACGAGGTGGACCCGCAGCTGCGGATGGTGAAGGGGCGGGGCGGGGCGATGACGCGTGAGAAAATCGTCGCCGCGGCGGTGCACGCGCGGGGGCGTCGGGTCTACATGATCGACGACGCGAAACTGGTGTCACGTCTGGGCGAGAAGATGCCGCTGCCGATCGAGGTGATGCGCTTCGGGCTGGCGAGCGTGACGCGCCGGCTGGCGGAGATCGGGCTGAGCGGGCCGATCCGCCGGAAGGACGGCGGCGAGTACGTCACCGACAACGGGAACCTGGTGATCGACGCGGCGCTGCCGGGGACAAGGGCGCCCGAAGACTTCGGGCGGCTTCTCGACGCGATCGAGGGGGTGATCGACCACGGGCTGTTCCTGACGGAGGCGCACGAGGTGCTCGTCGAGGACTCCACCGGGGCGGTGCGGTCGATGACGCGGAGGGGTTGAATCACGCGGCGCGGGCGGGGGCGGTACTCTTTGGGCGGTTCGTTTGAAGGCGACGGAGTGCCCATGGCCAAGTCGAAGTCCGCAGGCGGTTCCAGCACCATCTCCAAGCGCGTCAAGGCCCGTGACCAGGCGACCCTGGGAAAGATCGTCGGCCTCGCCGACGACGTGACGAAGAAGACGTTCACCGGCAAGGAGCCGATCGTCTCGATCCCGACGCGGACGAAGTCGAACACCATCTGGAACCGCAAGCAGCGGATCCTACAGATGGGGGACAACGCCGCGGAGCGGCAGCTGTTCAACCTGAACCAGGCGAAGCAGTTCATGCAGACGATGCTGCACGCCAGCGGGATCAAGTCTCTGATCGAGGCGGAGAAGACGCTGAGCCTCCGCGGCATGTTCTACAAGGGCCTGCACACCGTGGCGGGGACGAAGGAGAAGACCTTCGCGGCCCAGGACGAGTCGGACGGAATTCTCGAGGACCTGGAGGTGTCGCTGGGGGCGCTGCGGGAGGAGTTGCACGTGTTCGCCAAGAAGGCGGGCACGATGGTGGGCAACATCACCATCGTGGACTCGGGTGACGAGATCGACTGCCGTCGGATGGGCAGCGGCGGGTACGCGATCCCGAGCATCGTGGAGCCGGAGATCATCCAGTTCAAGAAGTGCGACGCGAAGTTCGTGCTGCATGTCGAGAAGAACACGGTGTGGAGCCGGTTCAACGAGGACCGCTTCTGGGAGGAGCACAACTGCATCCTGACCGAGGGCGGCGGCCAGCCGCCCCGCGGGGTTCGGCGCCTGCTCAAGCGGCTGAACGAGGAGCTGGGCCTGCCGATCTACTGCCTGCTCGACTGCGACCCGTGGGGACACTACATCTACAGCGTGATCAAGCAGGGATCGATCAGCCTGGCGTTCGAGAGCCAACGGCTGGCGATCCCGGACGCGAAGTTCGTGGGCATCCGCGCCAAGGACTACAAGGCGTGCGAGCTGACCGACGATGTGCAGATCGCGCTGAACGACACGGACATCAAGCGCGCCAAGGAAATCGCCGCCTACCCGTGGTTCGAGGGGCACAAGGGTTGGCAGAAGGAGATCCAGGCGATGCTGGACAACGGTTTCAAGATGGAAGTGGAATCGCTGATCACGAAGGACATCTCGTACGTGACGGAGACGTACGTGCCGGAGCGGTTGAAGGCGAAGGATTGGTTGGAGTAGGCAGTCGCCGTGGAGTCCCCCGGGGAAACCCGCGTGCATCTACGCCGCGGCGGTGGACGGATTCATGGCGTGGAGCGACCGAGCGCTATCGTTTCTTCCTCATGGTCAAGTGGATCACCTTCATTCTGGCGGCGGTCGGGCTTTCGGCGGGGATTTACACCGTCGCGACCGCGAAGCAAGAGCTGCCCAAGCCGCCGCCGTCGCGTGCTCCGAGCGTGAACCCGTTCGCGCGCGGGGTGGCGGCGATCGGGATCGTCGAGCCTTCGACGCGGGTGGTGAGCGTCGTGGCGCCCGACCCGGGGATGGTGACGGCGGTCCTGGTGGAGTCCACCCAGCAGGTCAAGAAGGGGCAGCCGCTCTTTGAGATCGACCCGCGCCCGCTGGAGTCGCAGTTGATCGAGGCGCGGGCGGCGAAGGCGGTGGCGGCGGCGGCGGTCGAGCGTCTGGAGGCGTCGCCGCGACCCGAGGACATCCCGCCGCTGGAGGCGGCGCTGGCGGCGGCGATGGCGCGGGCCGCGGACGCGAAGGATCGGCTTCAGCGCACCGTCGAGGCGATCCGCAACGGCTCGGGGAACGAGAGCGAGATCGCGCGAAGGGAGTTCGAGGTTCAGGAGGCTGACGCTCGGGCCCGAACGGCGAAGGCCGACCTTGACCGCCTGAAGGCCGGCGCGTGGAAAGCGGACCTTGAGCTCGCCCGCAGCCAGTTGGCGCAGGCGGCGGCGCGGCTGGAGTCGCTCGCGGTGATGCGCGACCGCCTGACGGTGCGTTCGCCGATCGACGGATGGGTGCTGAAGCGGAACATCGAGCCCGGCGAGTTCGCGATGGCCAGCCCGCAGCAGGTGACGCAGGCGGCACTGGTCTTGGGCGATATCTCGGTGCTGCACGTCAGGGCCCAGGTGGACGAGGAGGACGTGCCGCTCGTGAAGACGGGGGCAAAGGCGGTGGCGCGGCTCCGCGGCGGATTCGGGCACGACATCCCGCTCACGATGCTTCGAATCGAGCCGTTGGCGTTGCCGAAGACGGATATTCTGGGCACGCCCACCGAGCGGGTGGACACGCGGGTGATCGAGGTGCTGTTCCGCGTGGAGACGGGCGAGAAAGATCGGCGGCTGTTCCCGGGGCAGGCGGTGGACGTGTTCATCGAGAGCGCGGAGTGATCGCGAGGGTCGCGGAATGAAAACCGCGGAGCAGGTGCTCCGCGGCGATCGCTTCACGTCGTACGGTGGCGATTACTTCGCCATGTCGGCCATCTTCTTGACGGCGTCGAGGTAAGCGGCGCCCTCTTCCCCCTTGCTGGCCGCGTCGGAGGCGTCGAGGAAGGCGTCGGGGGACTCCTCGCCGCGGGCGTCGAACGTGGCGCGGACGAGGGCGAAGACGCCGGCGGCGACCATCTTGCGTTCGAGCGGGGTCTTGGCGCCGGTGGCGGAAGCGGCGAGGTCCTTCGCGGCGGCGGCGGCGCCGGCTCCGGAGTACGACGCCTTGTTGAGCGCGTCGGCCGAGTCCGCCCCGAAGTGCTTCTTCGCGATCGCGACCCCGGCGGTGTACATCGCGGTCAGTTCGGCGTTGCCGGCGTGCTTGGCGGCTTCGAGCGCCGCGGCCTGGCCGACGGCCCAGAGTTTCGCGTCGGCGAGTTTGCCCTTTTCCTCTTCCCAGTGCGGGCGGTAGCCCTTGCTGAGGTCCCAGGCGTACTCGTTGTACGAGGACATCTCGAAGTGCAGCGCGGGGTGCCCGGCGTCGACGAGCTTCTTGTCGATGCTCAGGTGGCAGTTGATGCACATGGCAGCGCGAAGCGCGTAGTTGGTGGTGTCGAACAGGCCCCACTCGTTCATGAGCTGCTCGGTGCTCTTGGCGGAGCGCTCCTTGGCGGTCCAGCCCTCGGTGGCGTGCGGCGTCAGGTACGCCTCGCCCGGGCCGTGGCAGGACTCGCAGGAGTTGCCCTCTTCGATGGACCACTTCTCGCCGCGCTTGGCGGTCGGGGCGTTCACGGCGTGGCAGGAGAGGCAGTCGTCGCTCTTGGAGGCGTCGGCGATGCCGAGTTTCCCGGCGATTGCCTTGGAGGCGTCGTCGGAAAGCACCTCGAACGATTTGGCGTGCGGGTCTTCCTTCTCCCAGATGTCGAACTGATCGCCTTCCTTGTTCGAGCCGCCCTTCTTCTTGCCCTCGGAGTGGCAGGAGACGCACGAGGCGTTGCCGGTGAACT
>JAFLCM010000242.1 GCA_017303565.1 Planctomycetota bacterium | reverse complement strand
CACACGCCCACCGCCCGCCCGGAACGAACTCGATGAAAGCGCGTACATGCCCATGAAACAGCCTACGCCCACCCACACGCCGGGCAAACGAAATCGCCGCTTCAGGCAAAACTTGGTCGCGATTTCGGGCGCCTTACAGCCGCATCGCCCGCGCGATCGCCGCGCCCATGTCCGCCGGCGTCTGGGCGATCTCAAAGCCCGCGGCTTGCAGCGCCGCGATCTTCGACTCCGCTGTCCCCTCCCCGCCCGAGATGATCGCGCCCGCGTGGCCCATCCGACGCCCCGGCGGCGCGGTCCGCCCAGCGATGAACCCCGCCAACGGCTTGGTGACGTGCTTCTTGGCCCACGCCGCCGCCGCCTCCTCGTCGCTCCCGCCGATCTCCCCGATCATCAGGATCGCGTGCGTGTCCGGGTCGTTCTGGAAGAGTTCCAGGCAGTCGATGAACCCCACGCCCCGCACCGGGTCGCCGCCGATGCCCACGCACGTCGACTGCGCCAGACCCAGCGAACTGGTCTGCCACACCGCCTCGTACGTCAGCGTCCCCGACCGCGACACGATGCCCACCGCCTTCTTCTTGAAAGCCTCGGAGATGTGCCGGTTGATGTACCCCGGCATGATCCCGATCTTGCACCCCGCGTTCGTGTACACGCTCGCGGGCCCCGCGCCCTCGCCCGTCTTGGGCCCCGGCGTGATCACGCCCGGGCAGTTCGGGCCCACCAGGTACGTCTTCTCCGCCGCGCTCTTCCCCGCGTTGTGCTCGTCCAGCACCGCCCGCACCTTCACCATGTCCTGCACCGGCACGCCCTCGGTGATCGCGCAGATCACCTTCACCCCCGCGAACAGCGCCTCGAGAATCGCGTCGCCCGCGAACGGCGGCGGCACAAAGATCATCGTCGCGTTCGCCCCCGTCCCCTCCACCGCCTGGCGCACCGTGTCGAAGATCGGCAGCCCGTTCTCGTCCTTCGTACCGCCCTTGCCCGGCGTGACACCGCCGACCATCTTCGTCCCGTAGTGCAAGCACCCCCGCGTGTGCTGCGCACCGAACGAACCCGTGATGCCCTGGCAGATGACCTTGGTGGATGCGTTGACGAGAATTGACATGGGACGGACAGGATAGCCGGAAAGGGAGGCGTGTCGGCGCGGGGGGATCGGTGCTGGTGGTGGAGCCGGCTTCCAGCCGGTGTCGGCGGGTGTACGGGTGGTTCCAATGGCGCACCCCGGGTGCCGAGAGATGCCGCTCCTTGGAACGACCAAGCCCGTGATTCTGATCCGAAACGTGGCACCGCGGTGTCGCCATTCGCGGGCACCGGCGATCCCCGGTGTTCGCCCGCGAACACATCCAATGAATACGATCCGCAATGCCAACTGGCTCTCCTCCCCAGCCGGTGCTGCGCCTCCGCCCCACCACGCCGGCCGACCTCGCCGTGCTGTTCGAGTTCCAGTGCGACCCCGATTCCAACGACATGGCCGGGACCAAACCACGCACGCGCGAAGGGTTCAACGAACTCTGGCAACGCATCTTCGCCGACCCCGGCGTGAACGCGCGCGTGATCGAGATCGACGGCGAGCGGGGGGATGATCACGCCCCCGAGATTGTCGGCAGCATCTCGCGTTTCCAGGCCGAGGGGAACAACTGCGTCGGCTACTGGATCGGGCGGCGGCACTGGGGGAAAGGGTTCGCCTCCCGCGCCTTGGCGCTGTTCATCATCGAAGACACCACTCGACCCCTTCACGCCACGGCGGCCAGCGACAACGCCTGTTCCCGCCACATCCTTGAAAAGTGCGGCTTCCGATTTGTTGGCTGCCGCATGGGCGAAGAAACCGATCGCTTCACCGCTCGCGAGATCGCGGACTACGTGCTGGACTGAAGCACAGCACCGGTGCGCGACCGGTGTTCACGCACGCCGCAGACCCCCGGCTCTTTCCCACGGTTGGATCGAGACGAGCCGCGCCTCGACCCGGGCCTACCCTCCGACCCCATGCGCGCGATCGTCTGCTCCCGCTACGGCCCGCCGGAGTCGCTCCGCCTCGTCGAGCTCCCCGATCCCATCCCCGGGCCCGGCGAACTGCTGATCCGCGTCCGCGCCACCCCCGTCAACTCCGCCGACAGCCGCATCCGCGCCCTGCGCATGCCCTCGCCGCTGTTCTCGCTCGCCGGACGCTTCGCGCTCGGGTTCACCGGGCCGCGCCGGCGTGTCCTCGGCACCGAGGCCGCCGGCACCGTCGAGTCCATCGGCCCCGGCGTCACCCGCTTCCGCCCGGGAGACAGCGTCGTCGCCGTGCTGGGCATGCGCCTCGGGGGCCACGCAGAACTCGCCCGCGTCCGCGAATCCGGACCGGTCATCAAGAAGCCCGAATCGCTCTCGTTCGAGCACGCCGTCGCCGTGCCTTTCGGCGCGCTCACCGCGCTCTACTTCCTCAGAGACATCGCCCGCGTCAGCGCCGGCCAGCGCGTGCTGGTCGTCGGCGCTTCGGGTTCGGTCGGCGCCGCCGCGGTTCAGATCGCCCGCCACCTCGGCGCCCGCGTCACCGCCGTGTGCAGCACGCTCAACGTCGAGACGGTCCGCACCCTCGGCGCGGAGGGCGTCATCGACTACACCCGCGACGACCCCTTCTCGCGCCGCGCCGAGTTCGAGGCGATCTTCGACACCGTCGGCGCCACCACCTTTGCACGCTGCAAGGACGCCCTCACCCCGACCGGCGTGTTCCTCCCCGCCGTGATGACCGCGACCGAGATCCTCCAACTGCTCACCACCGCGCGGTCCAAGGGCCGGCGCGTCCGCTCCGGCGTCACCCCCGAGCGTCCCCACGACCTCGCCACCGTGTTCGACCTCGTGTCCTCGGGAGCGCTCAAGCCCCTGATCGACCGCGTCTACCCGTTGGAGGACTTCGTCGAGGCCCACCGCCGCGTGGATTCCGGCCGCAAGGTCGGCAGCGTGGTGCTCTCGTTCCCGTCACCGCCTGCCGTGTGACCGAATTCCACTTGGATTCCACGCCCCCGGGTGTACGCTCTCCGCACCACCCCCGAGGCCCATCCATGCCCCGCCACGCCGCTCTACTCGCCACACTGGCCTCGATGCTCCTCGCCGCCGCAGCGCCCGCCGCCCCCGCCCAGGTCCGCCTGCTCGGCGCGATCGGCGACAGCCTCACCGACGAGTACGCCGAGGAGACCTACAACTACGCCCGCAACTGGACCATGCAACTGGTGCAATACCGCGCCGTGCCCATGGGCCAGACCGCCGCCCAGGCCGCCCAGCCGGGCAACACCTGGAACGAACCACGCCGCACCGGCTACTGGGCCAACTGGGCCCGATACGGCGCCGGCAGCGCCGACGCCATCTCCACCGGCCAGCACACCGGCCTCGCCGCCCAGGTCGCGCCGTGGGGCGTCTCCCACGCCGTCATCGCCGTCGGCGCCAACGACTTCAACCCCCAGACCAACGTCTACTTCAACATCTACTGGGGCCTCTGGAGTCAGTCGCAGATCGACAGCCACGTGAACGCCCGCGCCGCCGACATCGCCACGATCGTGCAGACCGTTCGCGCTACCGGCGCGGGCATGGTGCTGTGCAACGCCGTCGACTTCGGCCTCGTCCCCGCTTCGCGCCAGGTCTACTCGAACGCGACCCGCCGCGCCCGTGTCGGCGCCGCCGTCGCCCAGCTCAACGCCCGTATCGAAGCGATCGCCCGCCAGAACCACGCCGTGCTCGTCGACCTCGGCGCCTTCACCACCACCATCGTCGGCACCCACGCGAACCTCCGCACGTCACTCCCCATCGGCAACGTCAGCATCCAGATGCTCAACCGCGACACCGCCACCAACTCCAACCCCCTCGCCGGATTCGTCGACGACGGCGCCCACCCCCACACCACCCTCCAGGGCGCGTTTGCCAATCTCATGATGTCCGCCCTGAACACCGGTTGGGCGTCGCTCTGGACCAGTCCCTACCAGATGTTCACCGACGCGGAAATCCTCGCGAGCGCCAATATCCCCTACGGCGGCTCCGAGACCCTCTCCGCAGTCATCGGCCCGTACGCGCAGTACATCCGCTCCTACCGCTGCCCCGGCGACATCGACTTCGACCAGTCCGTCAACACGAGCGACCTCGTCCTCGTCCTCGCGTCCTTCGGTCAGACGGTCCAGCCCGGCACCCAGGGCGACCTCAACGCCGACGCCGGCGTCGACACCGCCGACCTCGTGCTGTTCCTCGCCGGCTTCGGGCAAACGTGCCCGTGAGAAGCGCTGGCGTCATGTCCCTTGATCGCAGCTCCGCGAACACCAAGAGGGTTGTTCGATGACTACTGAGACTCCTTCTGGTTCGCAGCCTCCATCCGATTCTGCATCGACACCACGTGAAAGCAGCGACCTCACGGAGGGCGGCCTCGGCGCGAAGCACCTCTACGAGCACTACCTGTTTCTGTGGAATGACCAAGTCGCATGCGCGGACCAACTCCGGGAGAAGCGAAAGATCTACGCTTCAGTTCTCGGCCTGATCGGCGCACTCGGTGCCTTTCGGTTTGAGTGGTCGCGCCGTGCGGACGAGATTCCGGTGATTCAGCATGCGTGGGCAGTTCTGGCAGTGCGGTGTTGCCTGTGCTTGGCACTTGTGTTTCTTGCGGTATCGATGTACTGGCTCTTCACTCAGAAACCCGGGATCCGACCCGTCTTGCACGCGAAGGCCGCTTGGCTTTGCCGCATGCTCCGGATAGGCAAGACCGAGCCAGTGCCGGACATGCGTGCCGCGGGGGCGATCGAACTGAACGGGG
>JAFLCM010000241.1:392-4774 GCA_017303565.1 Planctomycetota bacterium | reverse complement strand
CCCCGCCACCCTGCTCGTCCCCACCACCCCGCAGCCCCAAACCTTCGAGCCGCCCCTCGCCTCGTTCTTCTTCGCCTCGTATTACGGCTCCTACTGCGACGTGAACAACCTCACCGCCGCCACGCCCCCCGCCTGCCCCGGCGACCTCAACAACGACAACGCCGTCACCACCCCCGACCTCACCATCTTCCTCGGTCAGTTCGGCCAGTCCGTCATCCCCGGCACCGGCGCCGACTTCACCAACGACGGCCTCGTCAGCACCCCCGACCTCGCCTTCTTCCTCGGCCGCTTCGGCCAACCCTGCCGCTGAATCACCCCGCAGCCACGCCCGCACAACGGAATCCGCATGCCGCACCAGCACGCTTCGTTGCTCATGGCCCTCGCGCTCGCCGCCGGGTCGCCAGCCCCATCGCCCGACACCGACATCCCCGCAGCGCGAACCACGCCCATCGAACGCGGCATTCACCGCTTCACCCGCACGCTCAGCCCCGTCGGCTGCTACACCAGCGACCTCTCGCCCGAAGAGTTCGAGCGCGCCTATCGAGAGCACGGCTTCCTGCCCCCCGGGATCATCCCCGGCGCCGCCGAACGCTACTGGGTCGACAACTTCGTCTGGACCGGCGACGGCCTCCAGGGCCCCTCCGGCATCGCCAAGTCCGCCCAACTCACATACTCCTTCCCCGATGACGAAGTCCCATGGGGGTTCGCCGGCGTCGAGGACCGCAATGGCCCGAACGAACTCAACGCCCTCCTCGCCGACACCTTCGGCCCCGACAACATCGACCTCGGCCGCGAGTACTTCCGCCAGGTCTTCGCCGGCTACCGCAAGGTCGGGGGCCTCTCCTACAGGGAAGTCGCCGACGACAACTCCCCGATGGACAAGATCGTCAACCGCTCGCCCACCCGCGGGGACATCCGCATCGGAGCCGTCTACCTCCCCTCCGCCAACGGCACCCTCGCGTTCAACGCCTTTCCCAGTCAGGCCGGCTTTTCCACCACCGGCGGCGGGGACATGACCATCAACGGGTACCACTGGACCGACACGCAGATCGCAGATCCGGACGACGACTTCGTCTTCCTTCGCGGGCTCGTGGGCCATGAGCACGGCCACGGGCTCGGCTTCATCCACAGCATCCCCTGCGACACCACCAAACTGATGGAGCCGCTGCAGCACTCCGGCGTCGACGAGCCCGCCAAGGACGAGATCCGCGGCATCGGCCGCACCTACGGGGACCGATACAGCGGAAACCACGCAGCCGCCGACGCCGCAAACCTCGGCAACCTCACCCTCGGCGGCGTCCGCGCGGTCATCGAACGCAACCTCTCCACCAACGGCGCCGCGGGTCCGAACAACACCGATGAGGACTGGTTCAAGTTCACCCTCGGCACACCGCAGCAGGTCACCATCACCGTCACGCCCACCGGCGGCCTCTATGTCGCCGACAGGCAGAGCAGCGGTTGCAGCGGCCTCAACCCCACGAACATCAACGCCGGACGCGCCGGCGACCTCGGCGTCCACCTCCGGTCCGCCGACGGCTCCGCCATCCTCTTCACATCAAACGTCGGCGGACCCGGCGTCGACGAGGTCATCAACGCCGGAACACTCGCCACCGGCGCCTACACCATCCGCGTCTTCGACAACGGGCCCAACCCAGCCGAACACCAGATCGTCCAGCTCTACGAACTCCGCGTCCAGCCGGGCAACGCCCTCAACAAGCCGCTCGCCATCGCCGGAGTCGACAAGCGCATCCGCGTCAACACCAACTGCTTCTTCATCGGCAACATCCACTCCCGTGCCAACGCCTCCGCGCTCACCAACGCCTCCTACGACTGGGACCTCGACGACGACGGCGCCTACGAGACCCTCGACGATCCCCGACCCGTCATCCAGTACCCATCCAACGGCGACTACGCCGTCCGCCTCCGCGTCACCGACCTCAACGGCAACTTCGACACCGACACCATCACCGTCACCGCCTTCGGCGCCCAGACCGAGATCTCCGCCTGCTCGCCCTCAAGCGGCCCGCGCAACGCCACCGTCCCCATCACCCTCACCGGCACCAACCTCCGCTACGCCAATGACATCTCCAAGTTCTCCCTCCTCGCCTCCACCGGCGTCACCCTGACCGGAACACCCATTCCCAACGGCATGGGCACCCAGGTCACCGGCCTCTCGCTCGTCGTCGCCCCCGATGCACCCGCCGGCGGGCGCATCCTCCGTGTCACCAACGCCGACAACTCGGGAGCCTCCACCGGCGAAGACACCTTCTTCGGCTTCTTCACGGTCACCGCGCCCCCCAACGCCCCCGGCGCTTTCTCCCTCCTTTCGCCCGCCAACAACGCCATACTCTCCTCCGACCGCCCCACATTCGCTTGGGGCCAGTCGACCGGCGCCTCGAACTACTCCGTCCAGTTCTCCACCAACCAGAACTTCAGCCCGCTCCACTCCCTTTCAGACGTCACCTCGGGTTCGCCTTTCATCCCCGACGGACGGTTCCAGCGCGCCCAGACCTACTACTGGCGCGTTATCGCCAGCGGCATCGGCGGGCAGTCGCTCTCCACGCCCATCCAGGCATCCTTCTACGTCCTCCCCGTCCCGCCCGCCTGCCCCGGAGACCTCAACAACGACGGACAGCGCACCACCGCCGACCTCGTCCCGTTCCTCGGACAGTTCGGCGACTCGGTCCCTCCCGGCACCGGCGCCGATTTCACCAACGACGGCCTCGTCAGCACCCCCGACCTCGCCTTCTTCCTCGGCCGCTTCGGACAGCCCTGCCCCTGAAGCCCCTCGCGTCGCGCCAAACCCCGTGACGCTACCCTTCGTCACGGATGCCCCACCTGCTCGAACACCTCGACCGATGGAAGCCCTTCAACGCCCTCGTTGTCGGTGATTTCATGCTCGACGTGCTCGTCTACGGCGACGCCGAACGCCTCTCCGCCGACGGCCCCGCACCCGTCCTCCACGCCAAGCGCACCGAGCACATGCCCGGCGGCGCCGCCAACGTCTGCATGGACCTCGCCGCCATGCACGCCCGCGTCACCGCCGTCGGCATCACCGGCGCCGACCCCCACGCCGACACCCTCCACACCGCCCTCGCCCACGCCGGCATCAACACCGCCGCCCTCGTCCGCGACCCCTCGCGCCCGACGACCGTCAAGCAGAACCTCGTCGGCCTCGCCCAGTCACGCCACCCCCAGAAGATGTTCCGCCTCGACTACGAGTCGCGCGATCCCCTCTCGCCCGCCGTCCGCGCCGCGCTCCTCGAAGCCTTCGACCGCGCCCTCCCGACCGCCGACGTCGTCGCCATCGAGGACTACAACAAGGGCGTCTGCTGCCCCGAGGTCTGCCGACACGTCATCGACCGCTGCCGCGCCGCCAAAAAGCCCGTCCTCGTCGACCCCGCCAAACTCACCGACTACGCCCGCTACCGCGGCTGCTCCTGCATCACCCCCAACCGCAACGAGGCCGAGGCCGCCACGGGCATGAAGACCCACCCCGGCGCCGACCCCGAGCACAACGGCGCCGTCGCCGCCGCCCTCCTCAACACCCTCGACGCCGAGAGCGTCGTCCTCACCCTCGACAAGCACGGCGCGCTCCTGCTCGAAAAAGGCGGACGCGCCCTCCACGTCCCCACCGTCGCGCGACAGGTCTACGACGTCACCGGCGCCGGCGACATGATGCTCGCCGCCCTCATGGGCGCCCGCGCCAACCACATCCACTGGCCCGACGCCGTCCGCTTCGCCAACGCCGCCGCCGGACTCGCCGTCGAGGTCTTCGGCGTCCAGCCCATCCCCCTCGAGAAGATCCACCGCAGCCTCATCGCCCAACACGCCCCGCGCTACAGCAAGCGCCGCACCCTCGACGAGGCCGCCATCGAGCTCGCCGCCGCACGCCGCGAGGGCCGCAAGATCGTCTTCACCAACGGCTGCTTCGACGTCCTCCACACCGGCCACATCAAACTCCTCCGCGAGGCCGCCCGCCTCGGCGACCTCCTCGTCGTCGCCCTCAACTCCGACGCCAGCGTCCGCCGCCAGAACAAGGGCCCCGAGCGCCCCATCAACCCCGAGGACGACCGCGCCGACGTCCTCAGCGAACTCGAGTCCGTCGGCCTCGTCGTCGTCTTCGAAGACGACACCCCCGTCCGCCTCCTCGAACGCCTCCGCCCCGACGTCCTCGCCAAAGGCTCCGACTACACCAAGGACCGCGTCGTCGGCGCCGACCTCGTCGAATCCTGGGGCGGCGCCGTCGCCCTCATCCCCATCGTCGAAGGCCGCAGCACCACCAGCACCGTCCGCAAGATTCAGGGCACGAAGAGCCTCTGAGCATCAACCGCAGAGAACACGGAGTTCACCGAGGGGGCTGATGGAAAACGAGAGACGAG
>JAFLCM010000241.1:0-382 GCA_017303565.1 Planctomycetota bacterium | reverse complement strand
CCGGCACGTCCCGCCCGCACCAACGCACGACAGCGCTCAGCTTCGAAACACAATCCCCCTCTCCGCGCCCTCCGCGCCTCCGCGGTGAATCCCGAACTCCACCGCCATGATTCACGACCTCAACGCCCTCGACCTCGCCTCGCTCTACGCCGAACTCTCGAAGTCCGGCCTCGTCCGCCGCCTCATCGAACTCGCCCGCGATGAGGACCTCGGCCCGCCGCCCGGCCTCGACGTCACCTCCGCGTCCATCCGGCACAAGAACCGCTCCGCCGACGCGCTCCTGAACGCGCGCAAAGCCTGCACCGTCGCCGGCCTCGCCGCCGTCCCCGATGTGCTCGCCGTCTACGCCGAAGCGCTCAGCGCGCCCCTCGCCTTCCGCCCC
>JAFLCM010000240.1 GCA_017303565.1 Planctomycetota bacterium | reverse complement strand
AACGCCGACCCGCGGGCGATCATGGTGGCGGAGGCGGCGTGGAGCCTGTCGGAGCGGCTGGGGATGCCCGAGTGCCGCATCACGCTGGCGCAGTGCGCCGTGTACCTGGCGCTCGCGCCCAAGAGCAACGCGAGCTATTCGGCGATCGACGCGGCGCTGGAGGACGTGCGCGAGGGCCGCACCGTGCCCGTGCCGGTGTTCCTCCGCGACGGGAACAAGGTGGCCTCGGTGGGCACGGCCCGCGACGGGCGCGGCTACGAGTACTCGCACGACGCGGCCCGGCGCACGTCCATCGGCGGCGTGACGGAGCAGGATTACCTGGGCGTCGACCGCCGTTACTACGAGCCTGAGGGCATCGGGGCAGAGAAACTGCTCAAGGAGCGTCTGGAAGAGGTCCGGCGAGCCCGGGAGAGCGGCCGAGAGCAGGGCGGCGCGTGACGCCTCGCGGCAGGCCATCCCCCGGGTCGACGGCGCTCATGGTTTCGGGCGGGCTGACGCTGCTGCTGGCGGTGTGCGGGGCGACGCCGTTCATCGCGCAGACGCTGCTGGGCGCGGGGGCGAAGTGGGAATGGGCGAAGGCGGCGGTGACGTTCGTCGCGATGGGCGTTGGAGGGCTCACCGTCTCCGGGTCCATCGTCTGGCTGATGGTGCGCACGCTCCGCGAGCCCGACGACCCGGCGGTCAGGTGTGAAACCTGCGGGTACGATCTCCGAGGAAACGTGAGCGCGCTGTGCCCCGAGTGCGGCGCGGCGTGCCCACGAGTGGAGACAACCGATGAACGACCTGCTCAGCCTGTTCAATGACGCGAACGCGCGGCACGCGATGATCGTGCACTGGCCGATCGTCTTGTGCGGCGTCCTGCCGGTGATGGCCCTGCTGGTCCTCGCGTTCGGACACAAGAGCCGAACGCTCGCGGCCCTCACGCTGGCGTGCTGCCTGGGCGCGAGCGCCGGGGCGTACGCGGCGGTGCAGTCGGGGGAGGACGCCGAGCACGCCTTGCCCATGAAGTCCGGGGCGCTGTCGGTGGCGGAGGGGAAGGCGGTGCACGAGCACGAGGAACTCGCTGAGAACGGGTGGGTCTGGCCGCTGATCCCGGGCGTGTTCGCGGCGTTGTCGCTGGTTCGGTTCAGGTCGGTCGCGCCGCGGTTCGCCGCGGGCGGGCTGCTGCTGCTGACGAGCCTGGGCGTGGTCGGGTGGGTGGCGACGACGGCGCACGCGGGCGGGCGGCTGGTGTACGAGTTCGGGCTGGGCGTGCCCGAAAGGGGGAAGGCCGAGGCGGTGTCCGGTGCTTCGGCCTCGACGGGGAACGCCGGTGAGGCGTCGAAAGACGCGGGAAAGCCGGAGAAGCACGAGGGCGCCGACGCGGACTGACGGGCGAGACGGGGCCGAAGGTCGGGCTGGGGGTCGCGCGTGAGCGGACCCGCTCGCGTACCATGCGGGTCCGCGGCGGAGATCGCCGCGAGTCCGAGCCGTTGCCGCCCCACCTTCCGGGAATGTCCCTGGAGAGACGATGCCCACCGCCCCGACCGCGTCCGCCAAGCCCCGCCGCTACATCCGAGAGATCGCGCCGAACGAGCGTTTCGAGGGGGTATTCTGCATCGCCAACGCGCAGCTGGCGGTGACGAAGAACGGCGACCCGTACCTCGCGTGCCTCCTGAGCGACAAGAGCGGGCAGACGCCGGCGCGGCGCTGGAACATGCCGCCCGAGCAGTTCAAGACGCTGCCGAACGAGGGGTTCGTGTGGGCCGAGGGCCGCACCCAGCCGTTCAAGGGCGAGGTGCAGTTCATCATCGACAACATCGAGCGCGTCGAGCCCACGCCCGACATGCTGCGCGACCTCATCCCCAGCAGCGCCCGCGACCCGGAGGAGATGTTCGCTGAACTGAAGGCGACGCTCGGCACGCTGCAGCACCCCGCGATGAAGGCGCTCGCCGACGCCTACCTGACCGATGAGCACCTGATGGGGCTCTTCAAGCAGGCGCCGGCGGCGAAGATGATGCACCACGCCTATCTGGGCGGGCTGCTGGAGCACACGCTCAACCTCTTGCGCCTCGCCGATGTCGTCTGCCCCCTGTACCCGAAGATCAGCCGCGACATCGTCGTCATGGGTCTGTTCCTGCACGACCTGGGCAAGACCCGCGAACTGAACTGGGACGGGGTGTTCACCTACACCGACCGCGGCGAACTGGTCGGCCACATCGTCGAGGGCGCCATCATGCTCCACGACAAGGTGGAGACGCTCCGGCGCGGCGCGGGCGTCCGCTTCCCCAAGCACGCGCTCACGGTCCTGCAGCACATCATCCTGAGCCACCACGGCGAGCCGGAGTTCGGCGCCGCCAAGGTACCCTCGACCCCCGAGGCGATTCTGGTCTCGATGCTCGACAACCTCGACGCCAAGACGACGATCGCGCTCAACGCCGCCCGCCCCGACCGCGCCGCGGGCATGGACCTGGGCGGCAACTTCACCGAGAAGCAGTGGGCCCTCGACAACACCAAACTGTTCAAGCCCGATCCCCTGGGCTGAGCGGGTCGGCTTTCGCCGCCGCGCACGACGGAGAGCCCGGGGTCTCTCTGGTCGGGCGGGCGGGACGATCCCCGCAACAATCACCCCGTCCGGAGACATCGCACATGAACCGAGTTCCCAGCCGCCTGACCGCCGTCCTCGCCCTCTCCGCCCTGTCGCTCGGCGCGGGGCTTTCCGCGTGCTCGTCCACGTACAAGGAGTCCGGCGGGTACGACAGCAACGACGCGTACTACATGTCGGCCGCGCAGAGCACGATCTCGCGGTTCAAGCTGAAGGACCCGTCGATCGGCAAGTTCTTCGACACCGCCCACGGATACGCGGTATTTCCCAAGATCACCAAGGGCGCGGCGGGCATCGGCGCGGCCCACGGCGAGGGCGGCGTGGTGTGGCAGAAGGGCGTTCACGTCGGCTTCGCCGAGATGACGCAGGTCACCGTCGGTGCCCAGCTGGGCGGGCAGTCGTTCGCCGAGGTGGTCTTCTTCCAGACGCCTTCGGCGTTCGAAGACTTCAAGTACGGGCGCACCAAGTTTGCCGGCAACGCCTCGGCGGTGTGGGCCGACTCGGGCAGCGCCGCGACCAACGACTACCGCGAGGGCGTCGCCGTCTTCGCGCTGCCGATCGAGGGCGCGATGTTTGAAGCCTCCATCGGCGGGCAGGAGTTCAAGTACCGGGCGAAGTGATCGCCGCGTCCGAACTCAGCGAGAATCTTCGAGCTCCTCGATCGTCCGAGGCCAGTCGCCCTTGAGAAGGCGCGACATGGCGCGGTCGGCGAGGAGCTTTCCGTTGGTCTGGCAGCGCGGGCAGTAGTTGCACTCGTTCTCGGCGTACATGATGCGCTGGACGGGCGTTGTGCACGCCGGGCAGGGCCGGCCGTACCGCCCATGGACCGCGAAGCCGAGCCGGAAGGCGGTGATCTCGCCCGCGCGGGGGAAGCGCCCCGGATTGCTCGGACCGAGCGGCGTGCCGTCGTGGTTCAGGTCGAACTCGGTGCGGAGCGTCCGCGTCCAGGATTCCAGCGTCTCCCTCGCGGCGGCGAGAAGCCCGGCGCAGGTGCTCGCGTCGAGCGCGTGGGTCCGCGTGACCGGGCTGAGCCGAGCGGCGTGGAGGATCTCGTCGGAGTAGGCGTTGCCGATGCCGTCGAGGATCGATGGGTCGGTGAGGGCGCGTTTGAGGGTGCGGTTCTCGCGCTTGATCGCGGATTCGAACGCTCGCTCGTTGCAGGTGAAGACGTCAAGGCCGCCGGGGTTGAAGGCGGCCAGAGCCGCATCGCCGAGGACGACGTGGAGCGAGGCGCGTTTCTTGGTGCCCGCTTCGGTCAGGGTCAGCGTGCCTCTGGAGAATCGCAAGGCGGCCTGGTCGATCCTGCCGCCGCCGCGGGGTAAGCCGGTCGCAGCGACGGCCGGAGCGTCGGACCAGCGGAATCGCCCGGCGATCATGAGGTGGACGATGAAGCGGACCTCGTTGTCGAAGGCGATGACGATGCGTTTGCCGATGCGGTCGAGGTGAGTGACCCGGGCGGTCTCGGCGGAGTCGAGCGGGGGATCGAACGTGCGGAGGAGCGAGACGCCGCGAACGCTGGCGGAGTCGAGCGTGGCCCCGATGAGCCGCGGGCGGAGCAGGTCGAGGTAGAGGCGGATGTCGGGGAGTTCGGGCATGAATAGTCTATCATCTCACGTATCGCCTCTATCGACCGAGGTGAGGAGGCCTTCAGATGCTCAGCCGGTGGTGGTCCACGATCGCTTGCGTTCTTGCGACCGCATTCAGCCAAGGTTGCAACACCTACACCACGGGGTTTGAGGTACGCGATGCGCTCACCGACAGACCGATCGAGGGCGCGAACATCCGCGTCAATTATGGCACCGTGCTGAACCCATTCAAGCCGTGGCCGGAAACTCTAAGGACCGACAAGAACGGCTTTGTCTGGAAGACTGTCCGCAATGCGGGGATCTTTGTAAAGTCCGTCGGGAAAACTGGATACGAATCACGCAAGTTCGAATCTGAGCGATACTGGCTGAGTACGACTTCTGGGCAGAAATACTGGGGTATTCCGCCCGAGCCAGCTCAGCATGTGTTCGTGTACCGGCTGACGCCGCTTCCGCTGGACGTCCCGACAGCGCCCGCGGAACAGCCTGTCACCCCGCCGTCTTCATCGACGCGATGAACGAGTCCGCCTCGGCGATGCTCGCCTCCATCTCCTTGATCAGCGCGGCGACGTCGGCCCCCAGACGGTCGCTCGTGCCCTGAAGGCTGGCGATGG
>JAFLCM010000024.1 GCA_017303565.1 Planctomycetota bacterium | reverse complement strand
GAGGCGCTGGCGTTCGAACGTGGACCGGAGTTGCTCGACGCCGTGGACCGCGTGCGCGGGTCGGACGCCGAGCGGGCGCGGCTGGGGGATGCGGGGCGGGCCCGGCTGGAGCGGTCGCACACCTGGCGGCAGCGGCTGATCCAGATGCTGGAGTTGTCGCGGCGCGACGCCGCGCGGCCGAGCGCGACTCCCGCCGAGCGCGTCACAGCCCCAGCGGCTTGACCTCGATCTTTGGGGCGCTGATCGGGCCGGTGACGCGGTACTTGACGAGTTTGTCGGTGACCTCGCCGATGATCCCGCCCACTTTTCCGAGGAGTCCCTGGACCTTCTCGAGCGGGCCGGCGTTGACGATGAGGTCGAGCGTGCTGTCGTAGCGGATGAGGCCGTTGAACTTCGCGGTGGCGGCGGGGGTGGTGGCTTCTCCGCGCGTGACCTTGACGCCGTCGGGGGTGAAATCGAAGTCGATGTCGGCGGCGTCCTGCAGCGTGTTGACGCCCGCCGCCTTGCCGAGCAGTTCCATGGACGCCATGAGGTCTGTGAGCACGGGGACGGCGACGAGCCGGCCGTCGCGGACGGTCAGCATGCCGCGCCCGTTGAGTGAGTTGGGCATCGACGCGAGCGAGCCGGAGGCGTTGCCCTGGCTGTTGAATCGGCCCGCGAGTTTCGGCGCTTCACCCGGGCTGGTCTTGGTGCGGAGCAGTTCGCGGAGTTCGAGGTTCGACGCGTTCCACGAGAGCGACACGGGGCGGGCCGGGTCCTTCACGCCCAGGGTCAGTCCCGAGGCGGTCAGCGTGCCGCCCAGGAGCGAGGCCTGGGCCTTCGACGCGGTGAGCGTGCCGGCGCTGAGGCGGGCGGCGAGTTCACCCGTGTCGATGGGCAAGCGGTACTCCCCGGCGGCGACGTTGAAGTTCCGAAGGGTGACGGCGGCGTCGGCCTCGGCGCTCATGGCGTCGCGGAGCGGGACGGTGCCGTTGAGGGTGATCTGGAGGTCGCCGCGGGCGTCGTGCTCCTTGAGCGGGCGCTGCAGTTCGGGCGGCAGGGCCGAGTAGTCCTGTTCGCTCAGCGAGACGCTGATGGTGAGGGGCTTGAAGCGGGACTCGAGGGAATCGACGTTGAGCGCGGCGTCTCCCTTGACGCTGAACACCGGGGCGCGGTCGACATTTAGTTTCATCGCGTACCAGCCGGCGTCGCCGGAGGAGTCGGGCTGCACATCGAGGTTCAGCGTGACGCCCTTGAGCGTCATGGTCTCGGGGCCGGCGCCGTCGTTGTACTGCAGTTCTCCGTCGGTGAGGGTGATCTTCTTGATCTTCAGGACTTTCGACAGTTGCACCTGAGCGTCGACGCGGTTCTGGTCGGTGATGTTCTCGCCCTTGACGAAGGGGAGCAGCCCCTTGAAGCCGCCGGTGGCGGGGTCACGGAGCAGGCGCAGCGCCGCCTTCTCGAGGTCGATGCGCTCGATGACGATGGGCTGGCCGAAGGTGGGGACCTCGGCGAGTGTGACGCGGATGACGCCGGCCTCGACCACGCGGGTTTTCGCGCCGTCGGGCGCGATCAGGCGCGCCCCCTTGAGTTCGAGCACGCCGGGATGCGTGTAGGTGAAGGTGTCGTACTGGACCTCGGGAACAAGGTAGGCGTTGGCGATGCGGACGACCTGGCGGGCGACCCAGTCCTCGACGCCGCCCTTGCCGATGGCCTTCAGCCGCGGGGAGATGACGAGGAGGAACGCCGCCAGCCCCGAGACGACCAGCACCGCGACGATGAGCAGCAACACCAGCGATTTCTTCATGGTGACTCCCAGAGTTCGAACGCGACGATCACGGCCCGGGCACGCGTTGCAGACGCTTGAGGGTAAGGCGCACCGCGGCGGGAGAGATGTCGCTCCCCGCCGCCCGGCGTCCCAGGCGGAGGGCCGCCTCCAGCGTGGTCCCGGAGCCGCAGCAGGGGTCGAACACCAGCCCCCCGGGCGGGCAGCACGCGCCCACCAGCAGTTCCATCAGCGCCAGCGGCTTCTGCGTGGGGTATCCGAGCCGCTCGGCGGCCATGTTGTTGATGGCGGGGATGTCGATCACGTCGGTGGCCTTCTTGTCGAGGCCCTTCATCCGGTTGCTGGTCGCGGGCACCCGCGGCGGCTCGAACCAGTACCGCCTCGGGTCGAGGGTGTAGAAGAGGATGTCGTCGTGCTTGCGGGCAAAGCGTCGCGGCGAGGAGCCGCCCAGCCCGTACTTCCACACCAGGTGGTTGACGAAGCACGATTCACCGAGCACGTCGTCGAGAAGGACGCGGACGCGGTGGCTGGTCCGCCAATCGATGTGGAGCAGGATGTTCGCCGCCGGTGCGAGGGCGGGGAGGGTGGCCTCCAGCCGCTCGCGGAGCCACGCGACGTACGCGGCCGTGCAGTCGAAACGGTCGTTGAAAGCGCCGGCGCGGGAGCGCTTCGGCGTCCCGGTGTTGAAAGGTGGGTCGGCGTACAAGAGATCGACCGAGCCGGGTGCGAGGGCTCGGGCGGCATCGAGCCAGTCGGCGCAAACCGCGATCGCGCCCGCCGAGGAATCTTCGGCGGGATCACCGGCGGGCGCACGGCGTGGACTTCGGGCGGGCACGCGCCGAGTCTACTTCGCGGGACCGCCGGCGCGGACCGCCCCGGTACACTCCGACCCCATTTTCGAGTCGATCACGCCCCGCGGGGCGGGACCTCACACCACGAACGGACTCATGAAGCAGCCAACCAACCGCCGCAGTGCCCACAGCAAGGGCCCGCTCGCCTCCCGCGCCGACCGGCACGACCTGTACCAGTGCGCCGTGCAGACGCCCGACGCCGAGATCGACTTCGTCGACGAGACGTTCCGCACTCTGCGGAAGCGCACCGCACGCACGCTGCGCGAGGACTTTTGCGGAACCGCGTTCACCTCCTGCGAGTGGGTGCGCCGGCGGAAGACCAACACCGCCGTGGGCGTGGACCTCGACCGTTCGACGCTCGACTGGGGCATCGAGCACAACATCGCGCCGCTCAAGCCCCCGGCCCGGGCCCGGCTGACCTTGCTGCAGGAGGACGTGCTCACGGTGCGCACGCCGGAGCCGGTGGACATCGTGCTGGCGATGAACTTCAGTTACTCGATCTTCAAGCGCCGCGAGACGATGCGGGCGTACTTCAAGAACGTGCGGGAAGGCCTGGCGAAGGACGGCGTGTTCATGCTCGACGCCTTTGGGGGCAGCGACGCGTTCCGAGTCCTGAAGGAACGCCGCGCCATCCCCAAAGGCCCGCCCGGCATCGGCGCGTTCACCTACATCTGGGACCAGGCGTCGTACAACCCCATCACCGGCGACTCGGTGTGCAAGATCCACTTCACGCTCAAGGACGGCTCCCGCGTCCGCGATGCCTTCACCTACGAGTGGCGCCTCTGGACGCTCCCGGAACTGCGCGAGGTCCTCGCCGACGCCGGGTTTGCGCGTTCCACGGTCTACTGGGAGGGCACCGACCCCAAGACCAACGAGGGCGACGGCGTGTTCCTGCCGACCGAACAGGGCACACCCGACCTGGGCTGGATCGCGTACATCGTGGCCGAGAAATAGCGTTTCCCCGGGCGATTCCCGGGGGTCGCTCGTCATTTTCATTTCTTTCTGAAATATTTGCTTTTCATGGGATTGGCTCGTAGACTCCCCTCAACATGACCACACTGGTCGACATGGCCCGGGCGATCGGAGGCTCCATGGGGGGCGGCGACTTGTCGTCGGTCCTCGCCGACGGGCTGTCCCGCGTGTCGGGCCGGTTCCAGGGCCACCTGGACACGAGGGTGGCTCCGGTGGCGGCGTTGTGCCGGCATGTCGAGCGGTACCGCGGCAAGATGCTCCGACCCACCATGACGCTGCTCAGCGGGATGGCGTGCGATCCGCGGGGATGCGTGCCCGAGGCGGTGACCGAGGCGCTCGTGACGGTCGGCGCGGTCGTCGAGATGGTCCATGTCGCCACGCTCGTGCACGATGACGTGCTGGACGAGGCCGACAGGCGTCGGAGCGCCCCCACCATCAACGCCCTCAAGGGCAACGAGGCCGCGGTGATGCTGGGGGATTACCTCATCGCCCGCTCGTTCCACCTGTGTTCCACGCTCGACCAGCAGCGGACGGCGCTGCGGATCGGCGAGGTGACTTCCACGGTCTGCGAGGGCGAACTGCTGCAACTGGTCCACCGGGGCGACCTGGCCCTCGACGAGCCGCTGTACTTCGACATCGTGGAACGGAAGACGGCGTCGCTGATCGCCGCCGCGTGCGAACTGGGGGCGTTCCATGCCGGCGCGGACTCGGGCGTTCAGAAGGCGCTGAGCGAGTACGGGCGGCTGGTCGGCGTCGCGTTCCAGATCCAGGACGACCTGCTCGACCTCATCGGCGAGGACCGTCTGGTGGGCAAGTCACTGGGCAAGGACCTCGAGAAGCAGAAGTTGACCCTGCCGGTGATCCACCACCTCGCGTCGCTGCCGCACTCGGGCCGGCTGGAGACCGAGCGGCTGATCCAGACCCGCGCGTTCGACAACGGTCACCGCCACGAGGTGACGCCGCGGCTGAACGCTACGGGTTCGATCGCCTACGCCCGCCAGACCGCCACCCGCCTGATCGAACAGGCCAAGGCGAGCCTTGAGGCCCTGCCGGCCAGCCCGGCGAAGAACCTCTTGATCACCATGGCCGACGCCGTGATCCGGCGGGATTTCTGAGGTCTTCCGCCTTCTCAAGACCAACGGACGAGTTCTGTTCGGGTGCTCGCGACAGGGATTTCGGCGTCGGGCGTGGACTGGTATACTCTTACCCCCTTCCGACCCGGGCACCAGAGCCGGGTTTGAGGGCTGTTGTTTGACCCCGTCGCCCCGCGCGTGTTCGCGGGGCCACCCGACCAAGACGAGGAGTTTCGCATGTCTCAGATGAGCCGTCCCGCCGCCGCTTCGCCCTCCACCCCCATCGCCGGCGCTCCCGGCCCCAAGCCGCGCATCACCAAGGCGTCGGGCACGGGCGAGGCGTACGTCGATTGGAAGGACGTCGAGAACCTGCGCCGGATGATGAGCCCCAACGGGAAGATCCTGACCCGCAAGCGTCTGGGCGCCAGCGCCCGCGAGCAGCGGATGATCAGCCAGGCGATCAAGCGGGCCCGGTTCATGGCGCTGCTGCCGTACACCTCGGCGACGCTCTGATCCGGAAGGGTTCGCGGGATTCCGCGAGAACCTGGCTTGGAATACAGCCCAGACCGTGATACACCTCAGGCCCGCGGCTCGCCGCGGGCCTTGTTGTTTCCGCGGCCCGGCGTTCGTGCCATCGATCCGGGTCTTCCAGCGCCGAGGGCGTCTCTCCGATGAACCCCACCGCCCACCTGATCGAGCCCGAGGTCCGGGAGTTGATCCAGGACGCGCGCTACTCGGAACTGCGCGAGGTGCTGACGAGCATCCCGCCGGCGGACGTTGGCGAGATCCTGTCGAACCTGGAAGCCGAGAGCGCCGCGGTGGCGTTCCGCTTCCTTCTGCGCGACGACGCGGCGGAGGTGTTCACCTACCTGCCGCCCGAGAAGCAGGAGGAACTGATCGCGCGGCTCGGCGACAAGGGCTCGGTACGGATCTTCGAGGCGATGGACCCCGACGACCGGGTGCGCCTGCTCGACGAGCTGCCGGCGGAAGTGGCTCAGCGGCTGATCGCCAGCCTGAACCCCGAGGACCGGCGTGAGACGCAGGCGATCCTGGGCTACAAGCCCGGGAGCGTCGGACGCCTGATGACCCCCGACTACGTGCGCGTCAAGTCCGACTGGACGATCGCGCACGCGCTCGAGCACCTGCGCAAGCACGGCCGCGACGCCGAGACCATCAACGTCGTGTACGTCACCAACGAGCAGGGCGTGCTGGTCGACGACATCCGGCTGCGCCAGCTGCTGCTGGCCAGCCCGGACGACACCGTCGAGGGGCTGATGAACCGCAGCTTCGTCACGCTCCGGGCCGAGCAGGACCAGGAAGAGGCGGTGCGGATGCTGCAGCGCTACGACCGCGTGGCGCTGCCGGTGGTCGACTCGCGCGGCGTGCTCCTGGGCATCGTCACCCACGACGACCTGGCGGACGTCGCCGAGCAGGAGGCGACCGAGGACATCCAGAAGATCGGCGGCGTCGAGGCGCTCGAAGACCCGTACATGGCCACGCCGCTGCTCAGGCTGGTCCGCAAGCGCGGGACGTGGCTGGGGCTCCTGTTCATGAGCGAGCTGCTCACCAGCCACGCACTGCAGCACTACGACGACCAGATCCAGCGGGCGACGGTGCTGGCGATCTTTCTGCCGGCGGTGATGAGTTCGGGCGGCAACTCGGGGTCGCAGGCGTCGACGCTGGTGATCCGCGCGCTGGCGCTGCAGGAGATCCACCTGCGCGACTGGTGGCGGGTGCTGCGCCGCGAACTGGCGTGCGGGCTGCTGCTGGGGCTGGGCATCGGGCTGATCGGGCTGTTCCGCATCAACCTGTGGGGCTGGATGGGATGGTGGTCCGACGCCGAGGCGGCGCAGCACTACCGCATCCTGAGCGTCGCGATGGCGGCGACCCTGACGGGGGTCGTCATGTGGGGCAGCATCATGGGGAGCATGCTTCCGTTCGTGCTCAAACGCCTGAAACTCGACCCGGCGGCGAGTTCTACGCCGTTCGTCGCCACGCTGGTCGACGTGACCGGGATCGTGATCTACTTCACGTGCGCCAAGGTGATCCTGTCCGGGTCGCTGCTGTAGGCGTTCGGTGGTCGCCTGTGCGTCGTCTACACTCAGGGCGTGGGTACCGCGTTCTGGGTCGTGCTTGTATTGCTGGGCGGCGCCTGCGTTCTCGCGGCGTGGCTGTGGTCTTCGAAGACAGGGGCCGTGGCCCGCGCCGACGCGGAGCGATCGGCCCGGGAAACCGCCGCTCGCGATCTGGAGCAGGAAAAGGCTGCGTCGCGGGCGCTCGCCTCGCGCCTGGAGGCCGCGGAGCGGGCGGTCGCCGAGGCCACGTCCGAGGCGCGGGTGCTGAACGAGCGCGTGTCGCAGATGAGCGAGCGTCACCGCGACGAGCTCGAAAGCCTCTCGCGCGAGGCAGCGGAGCGGGCCGCCGTCGAGCGTCGCACGCTCGAGGAGGCCAAAGCCGACTTCGAGGCCCGCTCCCGCCAGCGCGACGAGGAGTACCGGCGCGCCATCCAGGCCGCGGCGGGCGAGGCGCTCAAGCAGTCCGCCGAGCACCTGCTGAAACTCACCGAGTCGAAGGTGAAGGACGCGACCGACCGGGCGGGGGCGGAACTCGACGCCCGGCGTGTCGCGGTCGAGGGCCTGCTCCGTCCCATCGCCGACACACTGAAGAAGACCGAGGAGAAACTGATCGCCTTCGACCGGGGCCGCGCCGAGAGCGTCGCCGCGCTGATGGAGCAGGCCGCGAACCTGAACCGGGCGCAGGAGGGCCTGAAGAAGGAGACCGCGCACCTCGCCCAGGCGCTGCGCAAGCCGAGCGTCCGCGGGCGCTACGGCGAGGTGCAGCTCCGGCGCGTCGTCGAACTCGCGGGCATGCGCGACTACTGCGACTTCTCCGAGCAGACGAGCGCCAGCAACGATGAGGGTGGGAGGCTTCGCCCCGACATGGTGGTGCGGATGCCCGGGGGCCGCACCGTCGTCATCGACGCGAAAACGAACATCGAGCCGTACCTCGAAGCCATCGAGGCCGCGGACGACGAGCGGCGCGAGCGGGCGATGGACCGGTTCGCCGAGGGGATGTCGGGCCAGGTGAGCGCCCTGGCGAAGAAGTCGTACTGGGAGGCGGTGGGCGGGGCCCCCGAGTTCGTGGTGATGTTCGTCCCCGGCGACCAGTTCGTCGATGCGGCCCTCAGCCGCGACCCCGGGCTGATCGAGCGCGCCGCCGAGCAGCGCGTCATCATCGCCAGCCCCTCGACGCTGATCGGGCTACTCCGCGCCGTCTTCGTCGGGTGGCGCGAGCACAACGTCGCGGAGAAGGCGCAGGAACTCATCGCGCTGGGCCGGGAGCTGCACGAGCGGGCCGCGAACGTGCTCGACCACGCGGACGAACTCGGCGATGCGCTGAACAAGGCGGTGGACCGGTTCAACAGGTTCCAGGGCTCGCTGGACACGCGCCTGATGCCCACGCTGCGGCGGTTCGAGCAGCTCGACGCCAAGAGCGGCAAGGAACTGGCCCAGCCGCGGCCGGTGTCCGTGGTCGCCCGCGTCACCGCTCCGCTGCCGCTGCTCGAGGACGCCCGTGACGCTCAGGGCTAGTTCACCCCGCGTCGCCGAACGCCCGCAGCACGGACCTCGGCAGCCCGATCGATCCCACCTCCACCTGCCCAGCAAACCGACGGGCCCCCGGCGCGAGCAGGCCTTTCTTCATCCCCGCCAGCGTCACCGTCTCGCCGAGCGGCCGCCCCGTGTCGCAGTCGAGGCCCGAGGGCAGTTCGAGCGCCAACACCCAGCACTCGGGGCGCTGACGCAGCGCGTTGATCTCGTGCGCCGCGGCGTCGAATGGCAGCGCCAAGGCCCGCGTCACGCCCGTGCCGAGAATCGCGTCGACCACGACCACGGGAGCGTCCGATGGCAGCGGACCCAGACCACGATCAGACGAGCCGGACGGATCCGAAATGTCGAACTCCGCGATGGGCACGCCCAGCCTCTCGGCGCACGCCCGGTTGACCGCCGCGTCGGGCGACAGGCCTCTCCCGGTGCCGACGCCGACGATCGACACCCGCACGCTCCGGGCGAAAAGACGCCGCGCCAAGGCGTAGCCGTCGCCGCCGTTGTTCCCCGGGCCGCAGAAGATGAGCACGCCGAAGGCGGAAACCCCGGGCCACCAGGCCCGCGCCCGGCGGAGCAGCGCCGCCTCGATCGAAGCCGCCGCGTTCTCCATCAGGATCAGCCCGGGGATGCCGAGCGCTTCGATGGCGTGACGGTCGAGGGCCCGCACGCCCTCGCGCGAGAAGACGACCGGGCGATCGGCGTCGGGATCGGGCACGCGCCGGAGCATAGGTGTACCGTGTGGGCCCACGACGGGCGACCATGCCGCTGCTCTCCGCCATCCCCCTGATCGTTCTGTGCGCGCTCTCGGCGTGCTGCGCGGTCTACTACGCCGTGGTGTGGTCGCGCGTGGCCCGATCCCAGCGCAGCGTCCCGACGCTGCTGGACGGGCTGGAACTGGCCCGTCGCGGCGGGCTGACGCTGCCCGACGCGACGACGTGCGTGGTCATCCCCGCCCACAACGAGCGCGACGTGATCGGCGTGGCGGCGAAGAGCCTGTGCCGCGTGCTCGGGCTGGGCGAGAGAGTACGGGTGGTGTTCGTCCTCGACCGGTGCACGGACGACACCGAAGCGGTGCTCAGGGACACGATCGAGCGCTTCGCGCCGGAAGGAAAGTCCGGTGCGTTCGAGGTCATCCTGAACGACCGGTGCCCCGAGGGCTGGGCGGGCAAGACCCACGCGGTGTGGCGGGGCGTGACGGACTCCCGAGGGGCGCAGGGCGCGCAACTGCTGTGCTTCGCCGACGCCGACACCGTGTTCGAGCCGGGGACCATCCGCGCGGCCGCGGCACTCATGGAGCAACGCGGCCTGCACATGGTCAGCCTCCTGAGCACGCTCATCGTTCAAGACTGGTACGAGCGCACGGCGCAGCCCGCGGCGGGGATCGAACTGGTCCGCCAGTTCCCCCTTGACCTGGTGAACCGCCCAGCGAGCAAGCGGGCCTTCGCTAACGGTCAGTTCATGCTCTTCCGGCGTGACGCCTACGACCTGCTGGGTGGGCACGAGCGGGTGAAGGGCGAGCTGCTCGAAGACCTCGCGTTCGCACGTCGGATCAAGTGGCACCACAAGGATCTGCGCCTCGGCGTGTTCATGGCGGCGGGTGTGTTCCGCTGCCGGATGTACCGCGCGTGGCCGGCGTTCCGGCGCGGGTGGAAGCGCATCTACACCGAGGCGGCGCGACGCAACTCGGAGCGGCTGTCATTGAACGCGCTGCGGCTCCTGGTCATCGGCGGCGCGCTGCCCGTCTGTGCCGCAGCCGCCACCGTCGCCGGCCCGGTGGTGATGAAACTCGGTGACATCCCGCTCGGGGCGTCGATGCTGGCCACCGGTGCCGCCGGCGCGTACGCCTTCAGCGGGGGCATCGGGCGGGCCATGCGGGCCCAGGGCCTCGCGGCGTGGCACCTGCTGCTCTACCCGGTGGGCGCGGCGATGACGGCGTTCATCCTCCGGGAGGCCGCGAACGATCTCCGCCGCGGACGCGGCACCCGCTGGGCGGGCATGGAATACAGCAGAGAGGCACGCCGATGAGCGACCACCCCGACCACGAGGAACCCAGGCAGTCCCGACCCCCGAAGGACGCGCTCGGCGACGCCCGCGCTTCGATCACGATCTACGGGCGCCGCGCCGTCCTCGAAGCGCTCGAAGAACCGGGCGTGGGCGTGCTGGGCGTGCGCGTCGCCCGCGAGGCCCCCGGCGAGTTCCGCGAGCGGCTGGCCCGCACCTGCCGCGAGAAGAACGTGCCGCTCGAAGTCCAGACGTTCCGCGAGATCGGGGCGTTCACCGGCGACGCGCGCAACGACCAGGGCGTCGCCGCCCGCGTCCGCCTCAAGAAGGCCGTCGAGATCGAGGAGTTCCTGCCGAGCGTCAAGGGCCAGGGCTCGCGCGAGCCGGCGCACGTTCTTGCGCTCGACGGCGTGACCAACCCGCAGAACGTCGGCATGATCGTCCGTTCCGCCGTCGCCTCCGGCACCCGCGCCATCCTGTGGCCCACCGCGGGCTCGCCGTGGGTCGACGCGCTGATCGTGAAGGCCTCGGCGGGCACGGTGTTCCGCTGCCCGATCGTCCGCTGCCGCCAGATCGTCGACGGTCTGTACGAGTTGAAGCGCGCGGGCTTCCGCCTGTTCGGGCTGGAGATGGTCGAGGGCACGCCCCTGTGGGCCTGCGAGCCTGCGCACCGCAGCGTGATGATCGTCGGCGGCGAGACCACCGGCCTGTCGCCCGAGGTCGTGGAACTCTTCGACGAGCGGCTCAGCATCCCCATGGCCGGGGGCGTGGAGTCGCTCAACGCCGCGGTCGCCGCGAGCCTGGTGTGCTTCGAGTTCGCCCGGCGCCGGGCCGCGCCCAAGGCGTGACCCCGGAACGCGTACCATCGGCCCCATGCGGATCCTGCTCACCAACGACGACGGCATCCACGCCCCCGGCATCGAGGCGCTGTACCACGCCCTGACCGACCCCACGGGCGAACTTGGCGGGCCCATCGCCGAGGTCGTCTGGCCGGTGGCGCCGCTGGAAGTGCAGTCCGCGACGAGCCACGGCGTCACGTTCAAGACGCCGCTGATGATCAGCCACGAGGCCGTCAGTCCCGCGATGAGCGGGATCGCCGTGGACGGGCGCCCCGCCGACTGCGTGAAACTCGCGCTCACCGCGCTGTGGCCCGAGAAGTTCGGCGCGGGCGCGCGCCCGGACCTGGTGATCAGCGGCATGAACGCGGGCGCGAACATCGGGATCAACGTGATCTATTCGGGCACGGTGGCCGCGGCGATCGAGGCGGCGTTCCTGGGTGTGCCCTCGATCGCGGTCAGCCTGCACCTGGGGCGCGGGCGGACGCGGTTCGACGTCGCCGCCGCCCACGCGCGCCGGACCATCGACCGCATCCTTTCCCACGGAGTGGGGGAGCGCGGCGGGCTCCGCCCCCACGACTGCCTCTCGATCAACATCCCCATCTGCGAGGAGGGCACGAGCCTCCAGCCGCCCACGCCCGACCGCCCGGGGGTGCGCGTGTGCCCGCACAACATCCACGGGCTGGAGGATTCGTACGAGCGGCGCGTCTCGCCCGGCGGCGACGTGTACTACTGGTCCGCCGGCAGCGGGCTGGGCTTCCGCACCGCCGACCCCGGCACCGACGTGGACCTGATCAAGCAGCGCCACATCACCGTCACGCCGCTGCGCTACGACCTGACGGCGCACGAGCAGGTGTCGGGCTGGGCGTCGCGGCTGGGGTAGCAAAAACACAGGCGGCCCTGCTTTCGCGGGGCCGCCCGGAGGGAGAAAGAGAGAACTCTTTCGCGGCCGGGCCAGCCCGCATCCGTGCGGGTCGCCGCTGACCGTGTGCGTGGTCGCGGGCGTCCGTGCCCGCGCGTGACTCCGAGACGAGAGGCCGTGGGCAGCCCGCTCAGGAGAGCAGGCCCTCGACGTCTTTGAGGCGATCGGGGAGCGCCGCGCGGACGCCGTCCACCTGCTCGCTGGTCAGGCTGAGTTCTTCGAGGATCGCGCCGTCGATGTCGGTGTGCGTGAGGTCGAGCCGCAGGCCGCCCTTGATCGAGCCGGCGACCCGGTCGGCCGCATGGACGAGGCACGCGAGGCTGCGCCCGCCCGAGGGCAGCTCCATCGGGTTGTGGTGGTTGCCGCAGACCGTCGAGAACGCCTTGGGGAACTTCCACTTCTCGCACAGGCCGCGCCCGAACTGCTGGTGGTCGGCGCCGTAGACCTGGCGCTCGAGTTCCAGCATGTTGACGGTGGGCGCGCCGTCGGGACCCACCTTGGTCTTGGTGATCACGTCGATGAGCTTGTTCCGGTCGGCCTGCAGTTCGACCATGATGCCGATGTCGTGGATCAGGCCCGCGAGGAAGGCCTCGTCGGCGACGCCCAGACCGAGCTCGTCCGCGAGCATTTTGCCCGCGGTGCCCACCGACACCGAGTGCGACCACAGGTCCTTCGCCGCGAAGTTGGGGCACAGCTGCCCGCCGCGGAACAGTTTGGCCAGGCTGGCGGAGATAGCGATGTTCTTCACCGCGTTCAGCCCCAGCATGACGATGGCGCGGTTGATCGAGCCGATCTGCCCGGGCAGGCCGTAGAAAGAGGAGTTCACGACCTTCAGCACGCGGCTGCACAGAGCCGGGTCGTTGGCGATGACCTTGTGCAGGTCCTGCGCCGTGCTGGTCGGGTCCTCGACGAGTTCGATGATCTTGACGGT
>JAFLCM010000239.1 GCA_017303565.1 Planctomycetota bacterium | reverse complement strand
GCTGAAGGACAAGGGCGGGAACGAGTACGAGGGCGCGGTGGCGCGACTCCGTGAGGCGATGGGGCGACAGTTCGACGCTCGGGTGGCGCTCGCGCGGCTGGAGATCAAGAATGCCAGCGCCTTCGTGGCGCAACTCAGCGAGAAACTCGACGGCGCGATCGGCAAGCGGGACGAGTTTTTGAAGGAGCGGCTGGAGAGAGCGCTGGCGGGCGAGGAACTGACCCGCCCGCCGATGGGTCCGCGCGGCCCGGGTGGGCCGGGTGGCCCTGGCGGGCCCGGGGGGCCGGGACGGAACGGCGCGCGGGGCGGGCCGGTGGGTGAAGGCTCGGACCTGTTCGAAGAGCCGAAGAAGAACGCGCCGGAGCGCTAGACGGCGTCCGGGCGCGCAAGGTCAACGCGGCGCTGGCGGTCGCGCTGGATGCGGATCTCGCTGACTGGAACGAAGTTCCCCTGGTCGACACCCTCGCAGTGGCGCTGCAGGCGCTTCCAAGCGCGCCGGCTCTCGATGTGCTCGGGCCAGAACGGGAAGGTGCGGCACTGGGTGGGGCGGTCCTCGTAGAGCGAGCAGACGGCCTTGCCGGGCATCGATTTCCGGTCGAGAAACACGCAATCAAGCCCGTGCTCGGTCTTCACCTCGATGAGCGAGGGACCGGCCTCGGTCTGGTGGGTGTAGCGCTCGCGGAAGTGTTCGACGGTGACGCCCAGTCGGCGCGCGATGTTCACGGCCTCTTCATCGGTGAAGAGCACGAAGCCCTCGCCGCCGGAGCAGCAGGCGCCGCAGAGGGTGCACTCGAAGCGCAGCCCGTCGGGTTCGTACCAGGAGGTCATGGATCGAGCCTTCTCATGAACTGACCCTTGTCATGAATCGACCCTTGTCATGAATCGACCCTTGTCATGAATCGACCCTTGTCATGAATCGACCCGCATGGCCACGATGGTCTGGTCGTCGGCGCGGTCGAAGGTCTGGGTGTGCTCGTGGACGCTGGCGTGGATGGCGTCGATGACGCCGGGGGGGTCGGGCGGGCTGTCGGCGACGGCGCGCTTGAGGCGGTCGATGCCGAACATCTGCTTCTCCGGGGGCGGGCTGAAGGCCTCGGTGATGCCGTCGGTGTAGAGCACGACGGTTTCGCCCGGCGCGACCGTGGCTGCGTTCGCGTCGTACTCGGCGTCGTCGAGGACGCCCAGGGGCACGCCGCCGATGCCGTGGATCTCGCGGACGCCGGCGTGTGGTGTTCTCACGGCGGGGTTGAGGTGCCCCGCGTTGGCGAACTCGAAGACGCGGCGCTCGGGGTCGAAGACGCCCATGAACGCGGTGACGAACGAGCCGTCGAGGTTCTTGCGGAGCAGGGAGCGGTTGGCGTGGCGGAGCATGGCGGCGGGCCCTTTGTCGCGCTCCTGGAAGTCGTGCAGGATGGTCTGGAGCATCGCCATGACGGTGGCGGCCCCCGCGCCGTGGCCGGACACATCGGCGACGACCACGCCGCTCCTGCCATTGCCCATGTCGAAGAAGTCGTAGTAGTCGCCGCCGGCCTGGTTGCTGGTGACGTAACTGGCCGCGAGCGAGAGGCCCGGGAGGTCGGGCAGCACCTGGGGGATGAGCGAGCGCTGGATGGCGGCGACCTGCTGCATCTGGTGGTTGAGGGTCTCGTTGAGTTCCTCAATGCGCCGGACGTTAACAAGGTTCTTGACCATCCCGCCGACGAGGTTGCCCCGCATCAGCTGGTCTTCGAGTTCCTGCTGCGAGTAGCCCTCCGGCTCCTTGCGGAAGATGACGCCCCAGTTCTGAACCTTGCCCGCGTCGTAGAGCGGGATGGCCATGGCCGAGCCCATGTCGGTGAGCAGGTCGCCCAGCACGGGGTCGTCGGTGACGCGCAGGTGGTGGAAGAGTTTCGGCTCGGGCGTAGCGACGATCTCGCCCAGGAAACCCCCGGTGTACAGCGGGAGGGTGTGGCCCATCTTCCAGTTGTCCTGCCAGACGGCGGGCGCGGCGGAGTCGAGTGTGACTCGGGTGATGCGGTAGAAGTCGCGCGGCAAATCGCGGACGCTCAGCGCGATGTAACCGGTGGAGTGCTGGATGCGGCGGATGCGGGTGGCGTACTCACGCTGGAGCAGCACCGGGTCCCGGATGCTGCTCGTGACCTCGAAGAGCTCGATGATCTGGGGGATCTTCGGGTTGGCGGAAAGATCAACGCGGGGCATCCAGGGTGAAGGGTACCCGGTGAAACACCCGTGAGCGCGGGATTAGAAGAGTTTCAGGGCGTAGAAGACGACCGTGAACAGCAGGTCGGCGAAGATGACCGCGACGACGGATTGGACGACGGTTCCGGTGGTGGCGCGTCCGACGCCGGCGGCGCCGCCGGTCACTTTCAGCCCGTTCCCGCAGGCGATGAGGCCGATGAGCAGGCCGAAGATCGCGGCCTTGGCCAGGCCCGTGAGGAAGTCGATGGGGCCGACCTGGGAGACCGTGCCATCGTAGTAGGCGATCCAGGAGATGCCGAGGATGGTCTTGCTCATGACCGCGGCGGCGAAGATGGCCACCAGGTCGGAGATGACCGACAGGCACACGAGGGAAACCACGCTGGCGATGACGCGGGGAACGACGAGGAACCGCACCGGGTTGAGCGCGTGGGCCTCAAGGGCCTCGATCTCCTCGCCCACCACCATGGTGCCGATCTCCGCGGCGATCGAGGCGCCGGCGAAGCCGACCATCACGATCGCGGCGATCAGGGGGCCGAGTTCGCGCAGCACCGCGACGGCGATGATGTTCGGCACCAGGTGCACCGAGCCGAGGTTGTCGAGCGGCGGGGCCATCTGGAACCCGAGGATGAACCCGATCGAGCCCGAGACAAGGGCGACGATGAAGACCGAGGACACGCCGATGCGGACCATCTGGGACGTGATGGCGACGCGACCGACGCGGACCTTCTTGCTCACCGCGGCGATCATCAGCCAGCGCACGGTCTCGGCGAGCAGCCACCACAGGCCCCCGATGTGGTCGAGGATGCCGATGGTTCGCTCGCCGACGGCGGCGACGGCGCTCTGCTGTGGTGCCGTGTCTTCGCTCATGCGAACGGGAGACTACCGCGCGGGCCGGGGGGCGTCGAACGGCGGGGCGTCGAATGGTGGGGCGTCGAACAGCGGTGCGTCGGGAGCCACGGGATCACGGGCCGGACGGGTCCGGGATTTCGTGGCGGCCGGCTGGGCTTCGCCCCGGGCCACTCGCTCGTGCTCGTTCCAGAAATGCTCGAACGAGTGGGCCATGTCGTAGGCGAGCATCGACTCGGCGGCGGCGAGGCCAACTTCGCGGGCGCGCTGGGGATGTTCGGCGTATTCGAGGATCAGGCGGGACCACGCCTCGGGGTCGTCGGGCGACAGCACGTGCCCTGTGGCGTTGTGCCGGACGACTTCCTTGGGGCCGCCGCGGTCGGTCACGAGCACGGGCAGCCCGCTGGCCTGGGCCTCCATGACGACCTGGCCGAGGGTGTCGGTGACGGAGGGGAAGACGAAGAGGTCAGAACTCGCGTAAATGGCGGAGAGTTCCTCGGCGTGGCGGAAGCCGAGGAAGTGGGCGTGGGTGCCGCGGAGGTCCTTCTCGGCCTTGGCGCGGTCTGGCCCGTCGCCGACGATCAAGAGATCGACGGGGAGGGCGGTGCGGCGGGCGGCCTTGGCGACGCCCTTCCAGACCTCGATGAGCAGCGGGATGTTCTTTTCGACGCTGACACGCCCGACGTAGAGGACCTTGAAGCCGGGGCGGGACAGGCCGCGGGCGGAGGCGCCGCACTGGGCTTCGAGGCGGGACCAGATCGTTTCGTCGCGGAATCTCGGGTTGAACCTGGCCGCCTCAAATCCCGGCATCAGCGGCTTGACGCGGGCCGGGTCGAGGCCGAGGCGCGTGAGCGAGGCGGTGTATTCGGCGGAGCGGGTGAGAACGGACTTGAAGCCCGAATAGAACCACCGCATGTACCACTCGCAAGCACTGGTGAAGGTGAAGTCGTCGAAGAGGCGGTCGATGTAGGCGGGGAAATCGGTGTGGTAGACGCCCGTGACGGGCACGCGGAGCATGCGCGCGGCGATCAGGCCGATGAGGCCGACCGGGCCGGGCGTCGAGATGTGGATGACGTCGGGCAGGTGCATCTCGACGTGGCGCAGGATGGGCAACAGCGGCGGCAGGGTGATGTCGAGGGTGTCGTAGCCCGGCATCTTGGCGTGGAAGACCGGGGCGAAGTTGAAGACGTTGGGGCGCGTCTCGAGCGGAAGGGCGGTCGAGGTGATGGCTTGCAGGTCACGCCCGGTGGCTTGGGCGCGGTCGGCAACGTTCTGGATGAAGCGGCACACGCCGTTGACGTCTCCCAACGTGTCGGTGAAGAGGCTGACGCGAAGGGGATGTTGAGGTGCGGCGGGTGTGGCGGCGCGGTGGACGGACTCGACGAGGTGCCGTTCCTTGTTCTGGTGGAACATCGCGTAGACGGTGGGCAACTGGGCGAGGGTGAGGGCCGCGGCCCCGAGGGAGTGGTCGAGGGTGCGCCGGGTGTCGCCGTTGGCGACGCCGCTCGAAAGCCCCGTCGCGATAGCGCCGGCGAGTGAGGCGGTGAGGTCGTCGAAGAAGGCGGCGAACTCGTCGTGGTGGGCGAGCGCCGGGGCCTGCCCCCCGGCAATGAGCGCGGTTTGGACGGCGGGGTGGCGGTCGAGGACGGCGGGGAGGTGTGCGCGAAAGGCTTCGAAGAGCGCTGGGCGGCGCTTGCCGGGTCGGAACCGGCGGGCGAGCGCGCTCAGGGCCAGTCGC
>JAFLCM010000238.1 GCA_017303565.1 Planctomycetota bacterium | reverse complement strand
GCTCCTACCCCGACCAGCAATCACCCTACGGCCTGCTCGACGGATCGAACTGGGTGCCGCAGTGGACGGAGACGGCGGGCGCGACGGGCAAACGCCTGATGCGAAACTGGGACCTGGGTTTCTTTGATCCCGTTCGCCTTGAGGGGTATGGGGAGTTCCTAAGCCCCGATTTCACGGCGTTCGGATTCGGATTTCGTGTCGCTGCTACAATTCCGGCGCCGAGCATTGCGTGGCCCATCTGCGCTGCGGCATCGATGGTGACAGCGTTGCGAAGGAGGTCGCGATGAGCCGAATGACCAGCACGATCGGCGTTGGAGCGGCGGTGCTTCTCGCTCGGGTCGCGGCGGCGGCTCCCGCGGTCCATTTCACCGGAGCGCAAGGCGGCAGCACATCCGTCGTCGTCGCTGACGGAGCGAATCCGGGCAAGTTCAAGGTTGACCTCTTCCTCAACGACTTCGATATCGAGGCTCGCGTCTACTCCCCGTCGGGCACGGACCGCATCTCGACCCTCACGGTCAGTGCAAGCCAGGACTGCCTGTTCCGCATCGAACATCCCGATCCGGGCCAGGCGGATTCCGTGCGGGTCAAGAGCGTCGACCTGGTGCGGATGTCTCCCGGTAATCCTCCGTCCGTGTTGGTGACCTTGAAAGGCATCCGTGTCGAAGAGTCGATCGGTTCGGTGGCAGTCCAGGCCATGGACGGGACCTTTTCGTCCAATCAAAACATCCTCGGTCCGCTGTCGGTCGCCGGAGTGACTGGAACCGTCGATCTCTTAGCCCCTTTCGGCAGCTTGTTGGGGAACCTTGCGGTTGGCGGGCCGATCCGAAACATTCTCCTCGTAGGCACCGCGGGAACGGCGTCTCAGCCCATTACGATTTCAGCGAGCAGCATCGATTCTCTTCATGCGAAGGAAATCAACGCCGCGGTTTCGGCGCCCAACTACATCGATTCCTTCTGGGCCCAGCGCTCCAGCGGCGGCACCGGGCATTTCACAGGAAGCGTTGCGACCTCGCAGTTTCGAAAGGCCGTTCGCGTTGACGGCACCATGTTCGGCTCCCTCACGCTGACCGGCTCGAACAGCCTTCAACTCGCGTCCTGCTCCAGCGTCGGCGTCGGATGCCCCAACCCGATTTGCAACTGCGACGCTTCGAATCTCAACGACGTGTCCATCCGCGTCGGCGAGAGTTTCGGAACGCCATCCGCCCCGACCTTCATCAGCATCGGCGGCGACATCCGCTCGCAGATCATCTTCAACGACCGCAACCTCAGCGGCCAGACCTTCAACGGCCTGATCACCGCCAAAGCCGCCAGCGCCAGCCCGGTCACCGTTACCGCCGCCCAGTACTCCCAGACCGCGGCGTCGCTCGGCGGCGGCGGGGCGGGCCTGACGCCCTTCCCCGCGCACTACGAGAGTTGCCAGCCGGTTCACAACACCACCGTCTCGGGCGGTTCGATGCCGACGCCCACCAGGCCGGTCGTCGTCCGCCACTACTCGCACGTCACCTCCGCGGCGGAGCCGTACGTCTTCGGCGCGATGCCGGTAACGGTCGCCCGGCGCAAGTGCGGCACCGCCGACGCGTTCGTCGATTGCTCCGGCTGCTTCAACCACGACATCGACCCCACCGCGCCGCAGCGGGTGCGCGTGTACCCCAGGTACCGCCTCCCCGCCGGCTACGAGTTCAGGGTGCGACCGGTGCTCTCCGGGACCGCGGCGCTCAGGTGCGACGTGCAGGCCGGGGCCGATCCCGCCGTGGCCGATTACGACTACCGCTTCTGCGCCGCCGTCACCGGCACGGCCGAGCAATCGCTGCCCTGCGCTTCCGACCTCAACGGCGACGGGATCGTCAACACCAACGACCTCGTGTCTTCCTCGGTCAGTTCGGCCTGCCCGACTGGTGCACGGGCGACCTGAATCAGGACGGCGTGGTCGACACCGCCGACCTCGTCATCTTCCTCGGCGCGTTCGGCGGCGCCTGCCCCATCACGACCGAGGGGGGCGAGGAGCAGCAGCTCCGCGCCGGAGCGTCGGCACCTTTCGGGGCCGAGGTTCCGGTTCCGCACGCCTCCCCGGTCGCCTCGGGCTGCGCGGCGCCCTTCCCACCCGTGCTCGCGGCGCTGGGCTTCGCCAGCGAATCCGAGTATCTCGCGTACGTCGAGGGCCTCGACGTGCCGTCCCGCGACGCCCACGCCGCGCTGCTCACCGCCACCATCAAGGCGCTCGGGCTGGAGTAGGTTGGAGCCCGTGTCACTCGGAAGCACCGATCGGGCCTCGCTATGCTTGGCCCCGTGCTCGACCAACTCGACCAACTCGAACGTGAGGGCCTGTCCACGCTGGGCGCCGCCGCCGACGCCGCGGCGCTGGAATCGTGGCGGATCGCCTACCTCGGCTCCAACGGCAAGGCCAAGGGCGTGATGGACGCCTTCAAGGCGCTGCCCAAGGACCAGAAGGCGGCGGTGGGCAAGCGCGCCAACGAGGTGAAGGCGGCGCTCGAGGCCGCGTTCGAGGCCCGCAAGGGTACTCTCGGCTCGGCCCCGGTCACCGCCTCCGGTCCGGTTCTCGACGTCACCGAGCCGGGGCTGACCCAGCCGCTCGGTCGGCGTCACATCATCTCTCGCGTCAGGGCCGAACTGTGCGAGGTCTTCGGGAAGATGGGCTTCGAGGTCGCCGACGGGCCGGAACTCGAGGACGACGAGCACAACTTCGTCAAGCTCAACATTCCCGACAGCCACCCCGCCCGCGAGCCGATCGACAACTTCTACATCGACGAGCCCGACGGGAAAGGCCGCCCGCGGATGCTCCGCTCGCAGACCTCGACCGTTCAGGTGCGCGTCATGGAGCAGGCGCTGCGGGAGGGCTGGGGCCCGCCCATCAAGGTCGTCGCCCCCGGGCGCGTCTACCGCCCCGACACCGTCGACGCCACGCACTCGTTCATGTTCCACCAGATCGAGGGCCTGTGCATCGAGCGGCGCGTGACGCTGATCGACCTCAAGACCACGCTGCTCCGCTTCGCCCGCGAGTACTTCGGCAAGGACGCCCAGGTCCGCCTCCGCCCGTCGTTCTTCCCCTTCACCGAGCCGTCGGCGGAGATGGACATGATGATCCGCCTGAACCCCGACCAGCCGCCGCGCTGGGTCGAACTGGGCGGCTGCGGCATGGTCGATCCGGCCGTGCTGTCGGCGGTGGGCATCGACCCGGAACAGTGGTCGGGCTATGCCTTCGGCTTCGGCATCGAGCGGATCGTGATGGGCAAGTACGGCGTGCCCGACATCCGCTGGCTGTACGAGAACGACCTGCGGTTCCTGTCGCAACTCTGAGCGCGGGCCGTTCTGAGAGTTTCACCGCAACCCGCCCCCGGGCGGCCCGGTATTGCGGGCCGGTCGGGATGTCGTCACAATCCGACCCCGAGCCGGTCGGCGGCGATCTTCAGGAGCAACGTCATGAGCCAGATGCCCACGAACACTCCCGCCCCGGGGGCCCCCGGAACCGACGCGCTCGAGCCCGAGTTCCACGAGCCGCCGTCGTGGCCCAAGGTCGTCGGCATCATCAGCACGGCCTGGGGCGTCCTGAACGTTGGGTGCCTCGGGTGTGGCGTGGTGGGCATGTTCATGCCCGTGTTGTTCGCCGACCAGATCGCCCAGCAGTTCAATGACGGCATGCCGCCGGCGATGACCCGCGGGCCTTCGGTCGCCCTGATCGCGCTGATGGTGGTGAGCGTGCTGATGGCGGTGTTCCTGATCGCCGCCGGCGTGGTCCTCCTGATGCGCCGCTACGCCGCCCGCATGATGCACATGGTCTGGGCCGGCGTCACCGTGCTGCTCACCTTCGGCTCGATCGCCATGCAGATGGGCCAGCAGCAGGAGACGCGCGAGTGGATCCGGCAGAACCCCAACACCAAGTTCGCCCAGCAGCAGGCCCAGTTCGGCGGGATGGGCGAGATGATCGGCTGGGGCATCGGCCTGGTCATGGGCCTGGGCTACCCGGCGTTCTGCTTCGTGTTCTTCGGCGCGATGAAGAAGAACCGCGAGGAGTACTCGCGCGGCCTCGATCAGCTCGTCTGATTCCGAGACCGAGCCGCCTCACGCCCCGCACAGCCGCTCGCGCAGCGCCTTCATCAGCGCGGCGGTCACGTCGTCCGCGTTCGCCCGCGCGTCGATGACCGCGTAGCGATCCGGCCACTCCCGCGCCTGCGACAGGTACCCCTCGCGCACCTTGGCGCGGAACTCGACGCCCTTGCGCTCCATGCGGTCGGAGAAGAGCGAAGCACCGGCGTCCAGCGTGCCCCCGGCCCGCGGCTTTTTTCCGGGCTTGGCCGAGGCCGCCGGCGCCAGCCGGGCTGATGCCGTCGTCTCGTCCACGTCGAAGATCACCACGAGGTCCGGCTCCACCCCGGCGCAGGCGGCTCTTCCCACCGCCACGATCTCGTCGCGCGGCAGCCCGCCCGCCGCCCCCTGGTACGCCAGCGTGCTGGAGATGAACCGGTCCGCCAGCACCAGTTCCCCCCGCGCCAGCGCCGGGCGCACCCGCTGCTCCACCAGTTGGGCCCGGCTGGCCATGTAGAGCAGCATCTCGCACCGCACCGTCATCTCGTCGTGAACCGGGTCGAGCAGGATGGCGCGGACGCGCTCGCCCACCGCGGTGCCGCCGGGCTCGCGCACGTCGCACACCGTCAGCCCCGCCCGGGCCGCCGCGTCGTGCAGGCGCTTGAACTGCGTCGACTTGCCCGACCCGTCCGGCCCGTCGAACACCACGAACTTCCCCGCCAGGCGGGGGAGCCAGGCGGGCTCCGGC
>JAFLCM010000237.1 GCA_017303565.1 Planctomycetota bacterium | reverse complement strand
ATTCCAGCTCGCCGCACCGGGTTGGACCGGTCCGGTGCGCCTGATGGCCGTCTACTGGGCAGCCGCCGTCGTCCTGTGGCTGGCCGGCAACGTCTCGGAACGGACGGCGCGCTGGGCGGCGTTCGCGATCCCACTCCTCGATCTGCCGATGGTGGTGTCGGTGATGGTACAGAACGCAGGGATGCTGGAAGCAGCTGGACGCCCCGACGTGGCGGCGGCGGAGCGCGGCATCGCCGCGGCGACGGCCCGCATCGGCGTGGCGACCGCGGACTTCTTCCCGCGCTTCGACCTCGCCGGCTCGCTCGGGCTGCGCAGCGACGGGCTGGATAACTTCGGCGACGCGACCTCGCGGTTCTGGTCGATCGGACCGGGCTTCCGCTGGCCGGTGCTCGACTGGGGGCGGATCCGCAACAACGTCCGCGTGCAGGACGCGCGGACCGAGCAGGCGCTGATCTCGTACGAGCGGACCGTGCTCACGTCGTTCGAGGACGTGGAGTCGGCGTTGGCGTCGTACACGTCGGAACTGGCCAGGGCCGAGGCGCTGTCGCGGGCGGTCGACGCGAGCCGTCGCGCGGTGGCGCTGGCGGAGCAGCAATACTCCTCGGGCCTCAGGGACTTCCTGAACGTGCTCACCACGCAGCGGGCCCAGTTCGAGGCCGAGGACCAGCTCGTCGCGAGCCGTCAACTGGTGGCGACCAATCTCGTCGCGCTGTACAAGGCGCTCGGGGGCGGCTGGGACGTGAACTTCGCGGCAGAGGTCAGCCCGAAACCGCTCCAGCCCTGAAGCGAGCAGGATCGAAGCTCCCGGCCCGCGCGGTGTTCACGAGCAGTGGATCGACGCGACGGTCACGTCGTCCGAGAGCGCATCGGTGCCAGCGAAGGCGAGCACCTGCTCGACGAGGGTGTCGACGTCCTGGCGGAGCGATGTGGTCGCGCCGAACGAAGCCATGGCCCGCTCGCGCCCGAACATCTCGCCGGTGGGCCCGCACTGTTCGATCACGCCGTCGGAGCAGACCATGAGGCGCGAGCCGGGTGCGAAGGTGAGGCGGGTGGGGGCGTAGACGTAGTCGGGGTCGACGCCGACGACGAGGTGCTGCTCGTACTCGGGCTGGTGGGGCGCGGCGCCCTGGGGGCGGATGCCCCAGTAGCCGTGGCCGGCGTCGATGCAGTCGCAGGTCCCCGCGCCGGGGTCGAACACGCCCAGCCAGAGCGTGATGAACTGGCCCTCGCGGTTGCGCGGGGCGATGTAGCGGTTGAGCGACTCCACGGCGTCCTGGGCCGAAGCGCCCTGCGACAGCAGGCCGCGGAGGTGCGTCTGGGCCACGGCCATGACGATGGCGGCGGCGGCGCCCTTGCCCGCCACGTCGCCCAGGAACACGCCGACCCGCCCCTCGGGCATCTCGACCGCGTCGAAGAGGTCGCCCGAGGCGAACCGGCCCGGGCGCGACTTGAAGGCGTAGGAGACGCGCCCGATGGCGCCGTCCGCGGAGGGCAGGATGTACGACTGGGCCACCCCGGCGGCTTCGAGTTCGGCCCGCAACTGACCCCGGAGGCGTTCGACTTCGAGGCGCTTGAGGTTGCCCAATGCGGTCCCGTACATGCGGGAGAGGGCCTTGCAGAACGCGCCGGACTGGGCGTGCACGCCGCGCTCGCCCTCGCGGGCGTCGAGGTACAGGTACGCTTCGATCGCGGTCCCGAGGTGGATCGGGGCGCAGACGGCGGACTGGATGTTGAGGCTGACGATGCTGAGCGCGAGGCCGTCGTCGTGCCCACCTTCTTGGGAAAGCGTGACGATCTCCCCGCTGGAGGCGCCGCGGAGCAGCGAGCGTGAGAAGCCGGTGTCGCGGGCGGATTCCGGCGCGACGGCGCGGACCTCGACGCGCTCGAAGGTCGCGTCGGTGCGGACGATCGCGGCGCGGGCGAAGCCTGTGCCCGACAGCGCCGCGTTGAGCACCACGCCGGCGAGTTCCTCCTCGGTCTGGGCCGACTGCGTGGTCACCGACGCGTCGATCAGGAGGGCGAGCCGCTGCTGGGCCAGCGTGGCGAGGTCGGCCACCGGCATGGCGCTGACCCGCTGGGTGACGACGGTGACGTCGTTGGCGGTCTCGGTGCCGCCGCCGCGGGCGTTGCCCAGGCGCAGGCGGAAGGTCCAGGGGTCGATGCTGAGCAGGTCCCCGTGGCGAAGGGGCGACACCTCGTTGGCCTCGAGCCGGACGCCGTTGAGGTAGGTGCCGTGCTTGGAGCCGAGGTCGAGGATCTGCCACAGACCGGCCCGGGCCCGGATCTGGGCGTGCGAGCGCGAGACCGCCTTGTCGGGGAGTTGCACCTCGCAGGTGCTGGAGCGTCCGACGGTGTGGGCCTTGTCCCCCGCGAGGACCATGGGCGGCAACTCCGGCCCGGCCACGAGGTCGAGTGACAGCGGCAGCACGTTGAACTGTGTGTGGATCGTTTCGCTCATGGCTGCTTCCGAAGCGGCGGGCATGGTAGCCGAACGCCCGGGCCGGACGGTGTCCCGCGCTGTGGTACGCTGGACGGCACCGCCGTCGGCCCCGGCGGCATCTCAGCGGCGACCGGCCCACACCGATCGGAGCAACATATGCAGCCCAAGGGTGACATTCAGACCGTCGCGATCAACACCATCCGCACGCTGGCGATGGACGCGGTTCAGGCCGCCAACTCCGGGCACCCGGGCACGCCGATGGCGATGGCCCCGGTGGCCTACACGCTGTGGCAGCAGTTCCTGCGGTTCGACCCGTCCGATCCGATCTGGCCCAACCGCGACCGCTTCGTGCTGAGCATGGGCCACGCCTCGATGCTGCTGTACTCGATGCTGCACCTCACGCAGGTGAAGGCGGTGAACCCGCAGTACGAGACGCTGGGCAAACTGTCGGTCCCGCTCGACGACATCAAGCGCTTCCGCCAGCTCGACAGCCGCTGCCCCGGCCACCCCGAGTACCGCTGGACCAGCGGCATCGAGACGACGACCGGCCCCCTGGGCCAGGGCGTGGCCACCAGCGTGGGCATGGCGATCGCCGGCAAGTGGATGGCCGCGACCTTCAACCGCCCGAACTTCGAGATGTTCAACTTCGACGTGTACGCGCTCGCGGGTGACGGCTGCCTCATGGAGGGCGCCTCGCACGAGGCCGCCTCGCTCGCCGGTCACCTGCGGCTGAGCAACCTCTGCTGGGTGTACGACAACAACAAGATCACCATCGAGGGCCACACCGACTGGGCCTTCTCGGAGGACGTGGCCACGCGGTTCATCGCCTACGGGTGGAACGTGCTGCGCGTGGGCGATGCGAACGACGTCGAGCGCCTCGCCAAGGCCTTCCAGACCTTCAAGAAGACCACCGACCGCCCCACGCTCATCATCGTCGACTCCCACATCGCCTGGGGCTCGCCCAACAAGCAAGACACCCACTCCGCCCACGGCGAACCGTTGGGCGAGGACGAGATCAAGCTCACCAAGAAGAACTACGGCTGGCCCGAGGACGCGAAGTTCCTCGTCCCCGACGGCGTGCTTCAGCACTTCGCCGGCGGCATGGGGAAGCGCGGCGGCGAGGCCCGCGGCCAGTGGATGCAACTCTTCGAGCAGTACAAGAAAGAGCACCCCCAACTGGGCGACGCCATGCAGCGCATGCAGAAGCGTCAACTCCCCGACGGGTGGGACAAGGACATCCCGGTGTTCCCCGCCGATCCGAAGGGCGCCGCCGGTCGCGACGCCTCGGGTAAGGTCCTCAACGCGCTGGCCAAGAACATTCCGTGGCTCATCGGCGGTTCCGCGGACCTGGCTCCGAGCACCAAGACGCGCCTCACCTTCGACGGCGCCGGAGATTTCGGGCACCCCGACGCCGAGGTCGATCCTCACGCGCCCAAGGGCACCCACGTCTCGTTCGCGGGGCGGAACTTCCACTTCGGCGTCCGCGAACTCGCGATGGGCTCGGTCCTCAACGGCATGGCCCTGTCGAAGGTGCGGGCCTACGGCAGCGGGTTCATGGTCTTCTCCGACTTCTCACGCCCCGCCATCCGTCTCAGTTCGATCATGGAAGTCCCGGTCGTCTACATCTTCACGCACGACTCGATCGGCGTGGGCGAGGACGGCCCGACCCACCAGCCCATCGAGCACCTCGCGGCCCTCCGCGCCATCCCCGGCCTCATCACGCTGCGCCCCGGGGACGCCAACGAGGTCGCGGAGGCGTGGCGCGTCATCATGCAACTCCGCCACGAGCCGGTGTGCCTGATCCTCAGCCGCCAGGCGATGCCGACGCTGGACCGCACCAAGTACGGCGCGGCGTCCGGGGTCAAGAACGGCGCGTACGTGCTGGCGTGTAACGCGCCGGACGGCAAGCCCGAGGTGATCCTCATCGGCACCGGCAGCGAGGTGGGCCTGGTCGTCGAGGCATACGAGAAACTCAAGGCCGAGGGCGTCAAGGCCCGCGCCGTCAGCATGCCCAGCTGGGAGCTCTTCGAGCACCAGGACGCGGCGTACCGCGAGAAGGTGCTCCCGGCCTCCTGCGCCGCCCGCGTGGGCGTCGAGCAGGCCGGCGGCTTCGGCTGGGAGCGGTACATCGGTACCCGGGGCGAGATGGTGGCCATGAAGACCTTCGGCGCGTCCGCGCCCCTGAAGGAACTGCAGAAGAAGTTCGGCTTCACCGCGGATGGCGTGATCGCCGCCGCCAAGCGGGACATGGGCAAGGCGTGAGGCGGTCCGGCGGCAGGCGCGGGGCACCACGCCGCGTCGCCCTATCCTGAAGCCCATGGCGACGGTCACGGACGACCCATCGGAGCGGGGCGAAGCGGTT
>JAFLCM010000236.1 GCA_017303565.1 Planctomycetota bacterium | reverse complement strand
GAGACCTCTTCTCCCGCATGCGCACCGCTTCGCCCGAGACGCTGATCGAGCGATCCCTCGAACTCGTCGAGGCGTCGCCGCTGCTCGAATCGAAGTACGGCGCGGCGCTGTCACGCGAACTCGGAGCCAGGTCGGCCCGGCGCGCCGAGGGTGAAGCGTCCTCCGATCCCTGGGACGCCGTGACCGCCTCCCGACGCGACTCCGGCACGGGGGTCCTGCTCCGGGCCCGGCTCGCGGCCCTGCAGGGCAGGCTCGAAGAGTCGGCGGCGATGCTGGAGCCGCTCGCGAGCGACCCGTCCTTCGGACCCGCCGCGGCGGTGGCCCGCACCGGGCTGCTGATGCAACTGGGACGGTACGACGACGCCGACACGCTGATCCGCGCCCTCGACGAATCCGACCCGATGGTTCGATTCGCGAAGGCGTCCGCGCTGTCGCAGCGCGGCGACGACGCCGCGGCGCTCGCGCTCCTGGAGCCGCTGGTCAAACCCGACTTGGCGCTCCCCGCGGGGCTGCAGCGATCGACCGTGCTGGTGGCGGCGGCCCAGGTGTGCGCCCGGTCAGGGTCCGCCGAGCGTGCCCGCGATCTTCTCGAAGCGGCCATCGACGCCGACCCGCTCCGCGACGACGCGTACGTCGGCCTCGTGTCGCTGTACTCGCGCGGCCAGCCGCTGGAGGACGAGTCGAGGCTGATCGACGCCGTGCGCCGGATGCGAGAGGCGAACCCGTCCAGCCGGGCCCTCCGCTGGCTGCGAGCTCAGGAGTCGGTGAACCGCGGGCAGCTCGACCTCGCGGAGCGCGACCTCGCGGACCTCGCGGAGGAGTCGCCCACGCAGCCGGAGGTGGTCGCGGCGCTCACCGACGTGTGGCTGCGTTCCGGTTCGGCCCCGAAGGCCGAGGCGTGGCTGCGCACGAAGTCCGACCGCTACCCCGACGCGTCGATCCTCACGGTGGCGCTGGCGCAGAGCGTGACGGCCCAGGGCCGCTTCGCCGAGGCCGAAGCGCTGCTGACGGCGCGGCTCTCCCGCACGCCGGGCGACGCGGGCGTGTCCCGTGCGCTCGAACGCCTGTACCGCGAGCACCTCGCCCAGCCCGACAAGGCGGACGAGCTGGCCAAGGCCCGCCTCGCCAACGCGCCGCAGACCGCCGAAACACTGCTCGAACAGGCGGACATGGCCTGGCGCTCCGGCGACTATTCCAAGGCCACCGATATCCTCCGCCGCATGGTCGATCGATTCCCGCGGTTGACCTTCCGCCCCGAGCAGGTCGCCCGCCTCGGGGACTTCATCGCCTCCGCGAGCAAGCAGGCGCTGGGCGACAACGCGGTGGCCCGACCGTTCGTTGACCTCGTGAACACGCTCATGGTCGCGGCGCCCGGCGTCGATGCGGAGGCCCACCGCTTCCGCCTGCTGGTGTCCGGGCGCTCGTGGTGGATCGACCCGGCGGAAATGGTCGCGTACCTCCGCGCCGCCTCGGCCCGGTTCCCGCAAAGGGCCGAGGCGTACCTCGTCGAGACGGTGAACGAGATGTGGCGCCGGGATCCGGTGCCGCAGAACGACCCCCGCAACGCCGACCCGGCGAAGATGCGGGCATTGATCGAATCGGCCCGCGCGCGGGCGCTGGCGGTCATCGAGCAGTCTCCCGAGGTTCTGGGCAAGGTGACGCCGCGGGTGGTGATCGAGTGGCTCAACCTCGCGCTGATCAACCGGCGCGGCCCGTCCTTCGTGACCGCGGTCAACCTGGCCAAGGACGCGGGGATCATCGACGCGGTGCTCGCGGCCATCGAGACCGGCGGCGGCAACCCCCGCCAGCCCCGCCAGCGCACCCTCGCCGACAGCGCGTACCAGATCGCGGGCTTCCTCACGTTCCTCGACCAGGACGCGGCCGCCGAGGAGATGCTGGCGCTCGGGCTCCGCTACGACGCGCTGCACGCGCCGTGCGCGAACGATCTCTCCTACCGCCTGCTGGTCGCGGATCGAGACATCGACCGCGCCGAGAAACTCGCGGAGCTCGCGGTCATGCGCGAGCCCAACAACGCGAGTTACCTCGACACCCTCGGCTGGGCCCGCTACAAGCAGGGACGGGTGCACGACTCGGCCGACCCCGAGACCGGCAAGCCCCGCGAGGGCGCGGTGACGCTGCTGAAGCGCTCGCTCGACACCGCGATGCGCGACCAGATCAACCGCGCCTCGCAGCTCTCGATCCCGATCATCCTCGACCACCTGGCCGATGCGCAGTGGGCCGCGGGCGACCGCGAGAGCGCCGAGAAGAACTGGATCCTCGCCGCCCAGGACGCTCAGAGTGCCCTGGAGATCGACGACAAGGCCGCCAACTCGCCCGACCCCGACGACCGCGACAGCCGCATGGGCCAGGCGATGCGCCGCGAGATCGAGCAGGTTTTGTTGAACAGTCGGGCCAAGGTCGGTGCGGTGCAGACGGGCCAGCCCCCGGCGGTGGCGAAGATGCACGCCGAGGCCAACGCCCCGCCGCCCGACGCGGCCGCGCCATAAGATCACGACCCGTCGGCGTTCGCCTTCGATTCCGGCCTCAACCGCACCCTTTCACGGAGACCCCCCATGGCAGGCCACAGCCACTGGGCCAACATCAAGCACAAGAAGTCCAAGACCGACGCCAAGCGCGGCAAGGTCTGGGGCAAGTGCGCCCGCGCCATCATGGTCGCGGCCCGGCACGGCGGCAGCGACCCCGCGACCAACCTCGCGCTGCAGTACGCGATCGACGAGGCCCGCTACGAGAACATGCCGCGCGACACCATCGAGCGTGCCGCCAAGAAGGGCGCGGGCGAACTCGGCGCCGCGGAGTACGAGAGCCTCCGCTACGAGGGCTACGGCCCCGGCGGCGTCGCGGTCCTCTGCGACACCCTCACCGACAACCGCACCCGCCTCGCGTCGGAGATGCGCCTCATCTACGGCAAGTACGGCGGCAACCTCGGCGCCTCCGGCAGCGTCGCCTACATGTTCGAGCACAAGGGCGTGTTCACCCTCGAACAGGAGGCCGCCAACGAGGACCGCCTCATGGAAGTCGGCATCGACGCCGGCGCCGACGACGTGTCGCTCGGCGACGGCGTGTGGACCGTCACCTGCGCCCCCACCGCGTTCGCTCAGGTGAAGAGCGCCCTTGAGAAGGCAAAGCTGACGCTCGCCAGCGCCGAACTCTCGATGCTGCCCACCAACCTGACCACGCTCAGCGGCGACCAGCTCGCCCAGGCGATGAAACTCATCGAGGCGCTGGAAGACCACGACGACGTCCAGAAGGTTTACAGCACCCTCGATGCCTCGGCGGAAGAACTGGCGAAACTAGAGGCATGACCATGCGCGTTCACCAAGTCTCGGTGCTTTGGCTCGCGATCACCGCATGCCTGACCGCGGCGTGCGCTTCTTCGCCGTCCGCGAAGCCGGCGCAGGCCCCAGGCCCGCTCGCACCGGTCGCCTTCATGGAAGGCTACTGGAAGGGCGAGGCCGACGGCGGAACGTGGGAGGAGTTCTGGACCTCCACCGAGGGAAACGTCATGACAGGCACCGCGAAACAAGTGGTCAACGGGCGTGCCGTGTTCTTCGAGTTCAGCCGGATCGCAGCCGCGAAGGACGGGAAGGTCACGCTTTTCGTCTCGCCCTTCGGGCGGCACCCGCCCACCGCCTTCACGCTCGCGGACACCCGGGACGACTCGGCACGTTTCGAGTGCCCACAGAACGACTACCCGAGCGTGATCACCTACACGGTGACGGGATCCGGCACGTCGCGCGTGCTGAAGGCGACGCTCACCGGCACGGAGAAGGGCGTTGCCAAGTCTGAGACGCTGGAACTTCGCCCGTTGAAGTAGGCCGTCCGCCGACGCGAGTCCGGGTGTGGTTCACGACAGCCCCTGAAACGCCTTCATCACCCGATCCCGCGCCTTCGCGTGGTCGGCGATCGGCTGGCCCGGGTAGTCCAACTTCCCGCGCAGCAGCGCCGGGATCGCCGACGGGTCGTGGACGCTCTTGGCGTCCAGCCCGGCCAGTTCCGGCACCCAGCGCTTGATGAACGCGCCCTCGGGGTCGCACTTCTCGCTCTGGCTGTACGGGTTGAAGATGCGGAAGTACGGCGCGGCGTCGGTGCCCGTCGAGGCCGACCACTGCCAGCCGCCGTTGTTGCTGCCGAGGTCGCCGTCGATCAGGTGGTGCATGAAGAACTTCTCGCCCCATCGCCAGTCGATGAAAAGGTCCTTGGTCAGGTACATCGCCGCGACCATCCGAAGGCGGTTGTGCATCCAGCCGATCCCGGTCAGTTGCCGCATGGCGGCGTCGACGATCGGCACGCCGGTGCGCCCCTCGCACCACGCCCTGAACGCCTTCTCGTCGTCGTTCCAGACAATGCGCTCGGTCGCCGGCTTGAAGGCGCGCCCCATGCACACCCGCGGGAAGCCGGCCATGATGTGCCGGTAGAAGTCGCGCCACAGGACCTCGCTGATCCAGTGCGCCGCGCCGGGGTTCCCGCCGTCGTACTTGCCCCGGTTGAACTCCAGCGCGGGCTGCACGCACTGCCGGGGCGACAGCACGCCCGCCGCCAGGTGGGGCGAGAGCATGCTGGTGGCGTCGAGGCTCGGCGTGTCGCGGTCGTCCTTGTAGGACGCGATGCGCGTCTCGACGAACCGGGCCAGCCGGCGGTGCGCCGTCGCCTCGCCCGCGGGCCAGTGCTCGGGGGCGGCCGGGCTCTCGAAGCCGGCGATCACCGCGGGGATCGCGTCGGGCACGCCGACCATCGCCGCCTGCTTCCGCGGCTCGGGCAGCACCTCGAAGCCGCTCTCTTCAA
>JAFLCM010000235.1 GCA_017303565.1 Planctomycetota bacterium | reverse complement strand
GATCATCCCCCCCACCAGCATCAGCCGCGAGCCCATCACACGGCGCGCGGACCGTTCCTCGCCGCACCCGCACCCAACCGGAGAGCACCCGTTCCCGCTATCGTTCCCGCCATGAGGAAGAACCATCTGCTTTTCTGTGCCCTTGCCGGCGCTCTGTCGCTGAGCGCCTGCGAAAAAGTGAGCGACAACGCCATCCGCGCCGTGGACATGGCCGACGTGGCCAAGGCCTCCAAGGACGCTGACAAGTCCTACCTCATCGTGGATGCCCGGGATGCGGCGTCATTTTCCGAAGCCCACATCCCCGGCTCCCGCCGCCTCACCGCCGCCGAGATCGATTTCAACAACCCCGACCCCAAGCTCCGCAACTACAAGGCCATCTACGTCTACGGCGAGCACCCTAACCACAACAACGCCAAGGCCCTCGTCAAACGCCTCATGACCGCGGACGTCGACGACGTCTACCTCATGAACGACGGCTTCCTGGGCTGGAAGGCCCATGGTTACCCCATCGATACCAAGAAGGCCCCCTGAAGGGGCGCCCGCTACCAAACATTTTTCTCACGAAAATCCACCAAACAAACTTGACGGGCCGATGACCGGGAGTAACCTATCGAGTGCCGAACGAACGGCACCCGACCACGGAGGCTCCCATGACCACCGCCGCAGATTTCGCCACCCGCAACGGCTCGACCGTCGGCGATACTGACTCCGAACTGACCACCCCCAGCGGCCGCCCCATCCCACGCCGCAAGGAGGCTCCCGTGCCCCCCACCGCCAACGCCGCCAGCACCGTCGAAGCCAAGGAAAAGGCCCAGGCCCTCGAGCGCACCGTCCAGCAGATCGAGAAGACCTTCGGCAAGGGCTCGATCATGAAGATGGACGAGAGCGCCTTCGCCGCCATCCCCGGCGTCTCCACCGGCGCCATCTCCCTCGACCTCGCCCTCGGCGGCAAAGGCATCCCCGTCGGGCGCATCGTCGAGATCTTCGGCCCCGAGTCCTCCGGCAAGACCACCCTCGCGCTCACTATCGCCGGCAACGTCCAGAAGGGCGGCGGCGTCGCGGCCATCATCGACGCCGAGCACGCCCTCGACCCCTCCTGGGCGCGCCGCCTCGGCGTCAACGTCGACAACCTCCTGGTCTCTCAGCCCGACACCGGCGAGCAGGCCCTGGAGATCTGCGAACTGCTCGTCCGTTCCAACGCCGTCGACATCATCATCGTCGACTCCGTCGCCGCCCTCGTTCCCCGTGCGGAAATCGAGGGCGAGATGGGCGACAGCCTGCCCGGCCTGCAGGCCCGCCTCATGAGCCAGGCCCTCCGCAAACTCACAGGCTGCATCGCCAAGAGCAAGTGCACCGTCGTCTTCATCAACCAGATCCGCGAGAAGATCGGCGTGATGTTCGGCTCGCCCGAGACCACCACCGGCGGACGCGCCCTCAAGTTCTACGCCTCCATCCGCATCGACATCCGCCGCATCTCCGCCATCAAGGAGGGCGAGCAGAACGTCGGCAACCGCGTCCGCGCCCGCGTCGTCAAGAACAAACTCGCCCCACCGTTCCGCGAGGCCGAGTTCGACATGATGTTCGACGAGGGCATCTCCACCTCCGGCGACCTGCTCGACCTCGCCATCAACGACAAGATCGTCGACAAGTCCGGCGCGTGGTTCTCCTACGGCGACGCCCGTCTGGGCCAAGGCCGCGAGAACGCCAAGCGCTTCCTCCGCGAGAACCCCGAACTGTTCGACGAGATCAGGACCAAGATCCTCGCCAAGCACGCCGTCAACCCCATGCCCGCCGTCCAGCGGGGCGGGGACGACGAAGAGGAGTAGGGCGTCGCGCGTGTCCGAGAACCATGGGCTGGGGCCATGCCACCGACGATCGCAGTCGCTGCGTTCGGCACCCGTTCCGATGGTCTGTGGTCGACCACACCGGCTTTCATGAGCCACGCATGAACCCAGCCGCAGGCCATAATTAGCGGCGGACCTTGGCATTCTCCGGACGCTCCGCCCCGGATCGCGGGGTATTCTTGGGGCGTCGGACATTCGGGCCGATGCTCATCGCAAGGCCCCCGGTCGCGCCGTCGGCGTGCCCACAGCACACAGGCCTCCGCGCCAACCACCGGCGCGGGGCGGAGGAGATTGATCGTGATGAATCGCTCGCAAATCGGCGCGGCGGTGCTTTCGGTGTCGGCCCTCGCCGGCGCCGTTTCCGCCCAGACCATCTCGCTCACCACCGTCGCCACGGGCGTCACGCGGCCCATCGCCGTCGAGGCCCCCGCCGGTGACTTCAGCCGCATCTTCATCGCGGAGCAGCGCGGCAGCGCCGCTACCGCCAACCGCGCCGACGTCCGCATCCTCAACCTCAGCACCAACACCTTCAACGCCTCCCCCTTCCTCACCATCTCCGCAGGCACCGTCGGCTTCAACGTGTCGACCAGCAGCGAGCAGGGCCTGCTCGGCCTCGCCTTCGACCCCAACTACGCCTCCAACGGCTTCGTCTACGTCTACTTCACCACCGCCAGCGTCCCCGGCGTGACCATCCCCGGCGGCTGGAGCGGAGGCGTCTCGGTCCTCGCCCGCCTCACCCGCTCCGCCGGCAACCCCGACGTGGTGGACTACTCGACCTTCCGCATCGTCTGGGCGGTTCCCCAGCCCCAGTCCAACCACAACGGCGGCTGGATCGACTTCGGCCCCGACGGCAATCTCTACTGGGCCCTGGGCGACGGCGGCGGCGCCAACGACTCGGGCACCGGCCACACCGCCACCTTCGGCAACGCCCAGGACCTCACCAACCACCTCGGCAAGATCCACCGCATCAACCCCAACGGCGCCGACGGCTTCCCCGCCGACCCCGTCCGCAACTACGCCATCCCCGCCGGCAACCCCTTCGCCGGCGGCGCGCAGCCCGAGATCTACGTCTACGGCGTCCGCAACCCCTTCCGCAACGACATCGACCCCGCCACCGGCGACCTCTACATCGCCGACGTCGGCCAGAACCTGTGGGAAGAGATCACCGTTCAGCCCATCGGCAACGCCAACGGCGACAACTACGGCTGGCGCTGCTACGAGGGCAACAACGCTTTCAACACCTCCAACTGCCCACCCGCCGGCTCGCTGATCTTCCCGCAACTGGTCTACGGGCACTCTTCCAGCATCGCCCCCACCTTCCACACCGGCTGCTCGCTCACCGGCGGCGTCGTCTACCGCGGCTGCGCCTTCCCCGAACTCGACGGCACCTACTTCTTCATCGACTACTGCACCGGCTCGCTCTTCCGCAGCACCTGGAACGGAACCGCCCTCACCAACGTGATCAACCTCCAGCCCACCGTCGGCACCCTCTCGGGCGTCACCTCCTTCGGGCGTGACGCGCTCGGCGAGGTCTACATCTGCTCGCAGGGCGCTGGCTCGGTCCTCCGCATCACCCGCAGCGGCGGCCCCGCCCTCGCCGACTGCAACGGCAACAGCCGCCCCGACGCCTGCGACCTCCGCTCGGGCGTCGCCGCCGACACGAACTCGAACAACATCCCCGACTCCTGCGAGCCGGCGTTCCCCGCCAGCCTCGTCTCGCCCAGCAACGGGCAGGTGGGCGTTGCGGTCAACCCCACCCTCGCGTGGTCGCCCTCTTCCAACGCGGCCACGTACAGCGTTGTGGTCGCCACCGATCCCGGCCTCACGAACGTCGTCACCTCCGCGACCGGCCTCGCCGGCACCTCGTGGATCGTCAACCCGAACCTGAGTCAGGGCGTCACCTACTACTGGGGCGTCACCGCCGTGAACCCCAACGGGTCCAACGCCTCGCTGCCTTCGAACTTCTCGTTCACGACCATCACCCCGCCCCCGTGCCCGGGTGACCTGAACGGCGACGGCCAGCGCAACACCGCCGACCTGACTCTGTTCCTCGGCGCGTTCGGCAAGTGCCCGGCGGACCCCGGCTACAACGCCGCCGCCGACCTCGCCCCCGCCGACCCGTGCATCAACACCGCCGACCTGGCGGCGTTCCTGGGCGTCTTCGGCGTTCCCTGCCCGTAACCCGGGCCGGCATCTTGATCGCTCCCCAGCGCCCGGCCTCACCGCCGGGCGTTTTCTTTCTGCGCCGCTTGCCGCCACAATGCGGGCATGAAGGGCTGGCTCAAACGCGCGGCGCTGCTCCTGATCCCCACGCTGATCGTCGGCGTCGCGGTGCTCGCGATGCTGGCGCGCTCGGAACTCATCGCCTCCTTGCCGATCACGACGGGAACCCTCAAGGCCCGCGGGCTGTCGGCGCGGGTCGAAGTGGCCCGCGACGCGCTGGGCCTCGTGACGCTGCGGGCGGCGACGGTCGAGGACGCCTGCCACGCGCAGGGCTTCGTGCACGCCCAAGACCGCTTCGTGCAGATGGACGCGCTGCGCCGCTACGCCTCCGGGCGGCTGAGCGAGGTCTTCGGCGCTTCGACCGTCGAGAGCGACCGCCGGATGCGCCCGCACGACTTCGAGCGCCGCGCCGACGAGGTGCTGAAGCGCCTTCCCGAGCGCCACCGCGCCCTGCTCCGCGCCTACGCCGCCGGCGTGAACGAGGGCGTGCGTCGCCTCGGGGCCAAGCCGCCGGAGTACGTGCTGCTCCGCGCGCCGGTCCGCCCGTGGATGGAGCGCGACGCGCTGCTGGTGCAGTACGCGATGTGGGACATGCTCGCGATGAACCGCGGGTTCGAACTGATGCAGGGCACGATGCGGGCGGCGCTGCCGGCGGAAGTCGTGGACTTCCTCACGCCCGACACCACGCGCTTCGACAGCCTTGTGGAGGGCGACACGGGCTACGCGCCGCGGGCGATCCCGCCACAGGCGGGC
>JAFLCM010000234.1 GCA_017303565.1 Planctomycetota bacterium | reverse complement strand
CCCCCGCGTGACGCTCGCGGTCGCGGCGCTCGCCGCGCTCGTGACCCTGTTCCATCACTGGTTCGGCCTCGCGGTCGTGCCGGCGATGGGCTGGCTGCTCCACGCCGACGCCCGGCACGCCGCGAGCGACATCGGCGCCCTTCTCCTCGCGGGGTTCATCATCGAGCCGCGATGCGGGACGCTCCGATTCGGCGTGTGGCTGCTCGCCGGGGTCGGCGCTTCGCACGCGCTGCTGGCGATCGTGTACCCGCACGTTCCCACGCTCTACGGTCTGAGCGCCGCGGTCTGGCTGCTCGTCGGCGCGGGAACCACGGGCGTCCCGGCCCCGAACCGACTCCGCTGGACGGTTGGCGCCGGACTGGCGGCGGCGCTCACGGTCGAGCACCTGCTGCCCTGGCGACAGGTGTTCTCCCTCGGCGGCGCTCCTCCGCCCGAGATGAACGGCGTTCCCATGTGCCCGATCCCTTGGGTTCACGCCGGCTGCTTCGCGCTGGGGCTTTCGCTCGGGAGTGTCGGCGGGCTTACGACGGAAAAACGCTCGGGCACTCGAGCAGTTCCCGCCGCCCCCCGCGCCACCTGACGTACGTGTAGCCGGGGAGCACCGAGGCCGCGCCGGCGTCGCCGTCCTTTCGCAGCGCGTACAGCGTGACGTTGAAGCCCGGGCGCCCCGGCGCGCTCAGCAGCCGTGCCTCGATCGTGCGCGATACCAGGCGCTTTAACGCCCCGAGCGCCGCCTCGGTCGCGCTCATGCCCGATTCCATGAGCACCACCGCGTGGAACGCCGAGCAGTTGTGCACCGTCGCCTCACCACGGCCCGTGCAGCCGGCGCTGCCGACCGCGTTGTCGGTGTACAGCCCAGCGCCGATGACGGGCGTGTCGCCGGCGCGTCCGGGGATCTTGTAGGAAAGCCCGCTGGTGGAGGTGCAGGAGCACAGGTCCCCGCCCGGCGCGTTAAGGGCGGAAACGTGGACCGTGCCGAACGTGAAGGGGACCTTCGGCGCGCCGCCTGACCGCCCCGGGGCGGGAACGGCGGGCGTTGACGGCGTCGGCGGTCCGCCGGGCGTGGGGTTGGCCTTGTGCCCGGCCCACAGCGCCCCGCCGAAGCCGGTCGTCTCGTCGTCGGGCCCGATCCACGCGTCGCGAGTGCTGAGCGACGCCTTCCACGCCAGCCACGCCTCGCGGGCCTTCGCGGTGAGCAGGTCCTCTTCCTTGAACCCGCACTGACGCGCGAACGCGAGCGCGCCCTCGCCCACGAGCAGCGCGTGGTCGGTGCGGCGCAGCACGTTCAGCGCCACCTTCGCGGCGTGGCGCACCCCCTTGAGCCCGGCCACCGCGCCAGCCTTGTGCGTCCGCCCGTCCATCACCGCCGCGTCGAGTTCCACAACGCCCGCCTCGTTCGGCAGCCCGCCGTAGCCGACGCTCATCTCTTCCGGGTCGTCCTCGATGAGTCCGATGCCCTCGACGACGGCGTCGAGGAGCGCCGTCCCCCGCGCGGCCTGCATCGCGGCGCGCTCCACCGCCGGCCCGGCGTTCCAGGAACCGACCATGATCAACCCATCGGCCGTGGACATGGCCCGCGCCCTTCTCGTCAGAACGGGATATCGATGGCGAACGAGAACAACTGCGTGTCGTCGCCTTCCTGGTCCGAGATCGGGAACGCGAAGTCGAAGGCGAGCGGCGCCTGGCCCAGTTGCGGCACGTACAGCCGCAGCCCGGTGCCCACGCTCACGCGGTAGTTCTCGAATCCCAGTTCCTCGTTCAGCGTACCCGTGTCAAGGAACACCACGACCGCCACCACGTCCTGGAAGATCGGCTTCTCGAGCTCGGGTCCGAAGAAGAACGAGAACTGCCCGCCCACGTGGTCGTCGCCGACCGTGCCGGTGTCGTTGCGGATGCCCAACGGCCCGATCCCGCGGTATTTGAACCCTCGGAAGTTGCGACCGCCCAGGAAGAACCGCTCGAAGATCGGCGCGTCTTCCTGAAGGATGTACCCCGCCCGGGTGTTCAGCGACAGCACGGTTTTTCGCCCGAGGTAGTCCTCATCGACCGCGAAGAACGCCGTGTGCTCGGCGGTGACCTTGGTGAAGTCGTAGTCGCCGCCCAGCGCGCCCACCTGCTCGACGCCCAGCTCCGTGCGGGTGCCCTCGGTCGGGCGGGCCCGGCTGTCGACGGTGGTGCGGGTCAGTTCGAACCCTGCTACGGTGATGAAGTTGTCGCCCTCGACCTCGAACAGGTCCACCGCCGAACTGCTCTCGATGTCGGAAATGTCGATCAACTGCGCCCGCACCGCGACCGCCCCCACCCAGCGGGTGCCGAACCGCCGCCCGACGCGGACGCGGTCGCCGATCCGGTCCTCGTCGAACTCGTCGTACTCGCGCTGCGTGAACGAGATCGTGTTCGACACCGAGTAGGGCGTCTCGAGGAACGACGGCTCAGCGATCGTCAGCAGGTAGTTCGACTGCTCGATGCCCGGCTGCAGCGACAGGTTGAACGTCTGCCCAGCGCCTCGGAAGGCCTTGCCCGAGACGAACTCACCGAACGAGTCCGGCGTGTCCGCCAGGTCGAAGTTCCGCTGGTTCAGGTTGATCAGGCCGAAGACGTTCGCGTCGGAACTCACCGCGGCGCCGAAGTTCAGGCTGCCGGTGTCGGTCTCCGCCACCTCGACCAGAACGTCTCGGTACCCGGGGTTCTCCGGGTCCTCGGGCTGGATGGTGACCTTCGGCGGCGGGCCGTTCTGCGGGTTGGTCTCGAACAGGCGGCTGTTGTTGAGGCGGCGCTCGGTGTCCTTGGCCTCCACGCCGTCGAGCCAGCGGTCGGGCTTGACCGTCACCTCGCGGCGAACGACCTTTCCCTGAGTCAGGGTGTTGCCCTGGATGACCACCGCGCCGGTCTTGAAGCGGTCGCCCTCGCGGACGTAGACCCACAGGTCGACCTCGGGCTTCTCGGTGGAGCGGCGCTCCTCGCTCGCCACCGCCACGTCGACGTAGCCGATCTTCAGGTACGCGTTCTTGATCGACTCGATCGAGGCGTCGACGTCCTTGCGGCCGAACACGGCGCCGGGCTTGAGGTCCATGACGCCCTTGAGCGCCTCCTCGGAGAACACCACGAGGTTCGCTGGGTCCTCGTCGCCGCGCTGGCGGGCCTGGATCGTCACGCCCCGCAGGGTGTACCGCCGGCCCTCCTCGATCACGAACGTGACGATCGCTTCCTTCGAGTTCGGCGAGGGCTGGACGCGCCGGCTGACCCGCACGTCGAGGAACCCCCGGTCCTGGTAGAACTTCACGATCGCGCCCACGTCTCGGTCGAGCACCTGCTCGTCCAGCGGCGCGGTGACGAACCAGTTGGCCTCCTCGGTCTTGACCTCGGGACGCAGCTTCCGGCTCTCGAACGCCGTGTTGCCCTCGAACCGGATCACCGAAACGCGCGTCCGTTCGCCCTCGCGGATGATGTACTGCACCACGCCGTCGTCCGCGAGCTGCGACTCGTCCACCCGCACCTGGACCTGGTAGTAGCCCTTCTCGCGGTACAGGTTCTCGATGGCCCGCTGGCCCTGGCCCACCCGGTAATCGTCGATCGGCACGCCGCGGATCAGCGCCACGATGTCGCTCGTGACCCGGATCAGGTCCTCGTCCGGGATCTCGCGGTTGCCCACCACCTGCACGTCGCGGACCATCGGCGCTTCCGTCACGCGATAGACCACCGCCACCGAAAGGTCGTCGCGCACGCGGATGTCCGCCGCGACCGCCCGGAACTCGCCCAGCCGCTGCAAACGGCGGCAATCCTCCCGCACCACCGCCCACTCCAACGGACGCCCCTCGCTGGCGCGCAACTGGTTCCGCAGAAACGTCTCGGTGACGCGCGTCAGCCCCTCGAACTGGATCGCCGCGATCGGACGACCCTCGTACGGGCTGGCCACCTCTTCACCCGGGTCCGTTCCACCCGGGTCCGTGGCGGCAGAGGGGGCCGCGGTCTCGGGCGCTGTCTGGGCCCACGCCGGAACGCCAAGGCTCGCACCCGCGAGCAGCGAGAGCAGCACGCCGGCGCTCGGACGCCACATCGTCCGCCGCGAGCGCTCACACCATGACGACATGGACATCCGTTTCAAGGCTCTCAATCGCGTCACGGGAAGGGAAGAAGGGTCCGAACGGGGCGAACGGAAGCAACCGACGATACCGCCGCCCGCATGCTTCCACAAACGCGCCGCGGAGTTTCGCCTGAGGGGCCCGACGCCGGGAAACTCCGTCGGACGGCGCGTCGCGCCGGGCTTTTCCACACGCCTCGCCGCGTTGCCCCCACTCCCCCGAACGGGTATGTTTCCTCACCCCGGCCGGGATGCCGGGCCGAAATGAAGAACCCCGATTCGTTCGGATCCCCGGGCCGACTCATGTCGGCCCCGCGGGCGGGTGTCCTTCGCGGCTGAGTTCGGCGGGTGACCTTGGTTGAGGCGCACGGATGAGCACTTCGGTTTCGTGGGCGGTTCGGACCCGGCGCGTGGTGCTGCCGATGGTGTGCGTGGCCTCCGCCGCCGCCGCCGTCGCCGCTCAGTTCGCGCCGTCCCACCTCATCGACATCCGCTCCGCGAGCACCGGTCAACTGGTCGGCGTGCTGCTGCTGCTGGCGCTCCCCGCCGCCACCCTCGCCGCGATGTTCACCGAGCGTCGAGTTCGCAGGCCCCAGCCCCAGGTGGCGGCCGTCGAACCGACGCCGCTCATCCCCGCGCCACGAGCCCCGAGCGTGACCGAGGGAGTCATCGCATCGCCGTCGCGAGCCCCGGGCGTCAGCGAGGGGGTCCCTCCGCAGGCAGCCACTCCGATCCCCGCCCCCTCCCCGCGCCAGCACCCGC
>JAFLCM010000233.1 GCA_017303565.1 Planctomycetota bacterium | reverse complement strand
CGGGGCGGGCCCCACACCAGCCACGCCCCCAGCGCCACCACCGCGACCATCGCCGCCGCGGGTTCCCACTTCACGACGGGGCCTCCCCGGATCGAACCTCCTGAGACGTCACAGGACGCCGACGCTTGCTCATCCACCGGACCGCGAAGCAGTCCACCAGCCCGGGGATCGCCCGCGTGAGCACCCCCATGCCGTACTTCGTCTCCCCCGCGGTGCGCGGGCGGTGGCTCACGGGCATCTCCACCACCTTGTACCCCATGTGCCGCGCCGACACGGGGATGAACCGGTGAATCCCCCGGAACTCCAGCGGCAGCCGCACCGCGATCTCGCGCCGCATCAGACGCAGCGAGCAGCCGGTGTCGCGGATCGAATCCCCCAGGATCCAGCCCCGGAACCGGCGGCCCACCACCGAGCCCACCCGTCGGACGACGTTGTCGTTTCGGTTCCGCGAGCGGTCGCCCTGCACCATGTCGGCGTTTTCGCGCTTCAGGAGTTCCGCCATCGCGACGTAGTCCGCCGGGTCGTTCTGCAAGTCGGCGTCGAGCACCCCGATCCACGCGCCCTTCGCCGCCCGGAAGCCCGCGTGGAACGCCGCCGATTGCCCGTTGCCCTTGCCCGGCGGGGTGTTGGTCATCGCCACGCAGCGGAGCCAGGGACGCCCGGGCATCAGCGCGCTGATCCTCGCCCGCGTGCCGTCCGTGGAGCCGTCGTCGACGATCACGAACTCGAACGCCCCCTCATCGCCCCCGAGCGCCTTCGCGGCGGCCGCCGCGGCGCGACCGACCTCCTCGACCAGCCGGTCGATGTTGCCCTCCTCGTTGTGCGCGGGGGCGACAATCGACAGGACGGGCGCGACGCTGGCAGTCGGAAGGGTCATGGGGAACCCGCAGTAAAGCAGGAAAAACCCCGCGGGGCAAAGCACGCGCCCGCCACGCTCGCCCCTGTCACTCCTACAATTGGTTTGTCCCCACGCCCCATCACGGAACCCGCCACCCACCGCCATGCACCTCCGCCACTCCGATCACGACCACGGCCCCGAGACCGTCCCCGTCACCTTCCTCCTCGAGGACCCCGAGGGCCTCACCGGCACCGAGAAGACCGAGTGGAACATGATGGCCGCCAAGGGCGAGCACCTCCTCGAGGTCGCCGTCGAGGGAGGGGTCAACATCGAGCACGCCTGCGGCGGCGTCTGCGCCTGCTCCACCTGCCACGTCTACATCGAGAAGGGCATGGAGCACCTCTCCGAATCCCACGAGGCCGAAGAGGACCGCGTCGAGGAGGCCCCCGGCCTGCAGCGCAACAGCCGGCTCTCCTGCCAGTGCACCATCACCGGCGACGGCCCCATCGTCGTCCGCGTGCCCGCCTGGAACCGCAACGCCGTCAAGGAAGTCCCGCACTGAAAGCAAGGCACGAGGCAAGAGGCACCAGTTCAGTTCCGGCTCATGCCTCTTGCCTCATGCCTGATGCCTTCCACTGGCTCGACGTCGACCGCATCGCGGAAGAGCTCGCGGACGCCCACCCGTCCCGCGACCCGCTCTCCGTGCGCTTCACGGAACTCCGCGAACTGGTGAAAGCCCTCCCGGGCTTCTCCGAGCGCCCCGGTCACCCCGTCAACGAAAAGATCCTCGAGACCATCCAGATGAAATGGCTCGAAGAGCGCGGCGACGCCGAGCCGCCCGACGAAGATTGACGACGCCGGCTGACGAACAACCGTTCCGCGGACCTGACTCGTGTTCCAGCAACTCGGCTCCCGTGCCCCTTACCCGTCTCCGGGTCAGTGCTCTTGCTGTTGCCGAACAGTCAGCGGCACGGGCTCACGCCGTCAGCGACATCCCCTTGCGCCGCGTCGCGTCCATGTACGCCTTGAGCGACCGCCCCGGGCACTCGGTCTGCGCCAGTTCGCGGTGCACCTTGACGTTCTGGATGCCCACGCCGTAGCGCTGCATCTGCATCCGCACGAACCGGTCGACCGCGGCGCACTGGGCGCGGTTCGGCGACTGCTGGTTGTAGTTGCCCAGCACGCAGATGCCCAGGTTCCCCGGGTTCTGCCCGGCGACGTGCGCCCCCTGCCACGACGTGTCGCGTCCCTGCCACACCCGTCCCGCCGGGTCGATGAGATAGTGGTAACCGATATCACCGAAGGGCTCGCCCTTCCGATTCAGGTGCGACTGACGGATCTGCTCGAGCCTCCGCGCCGCCGCGTCGCGCGACGTCGTCGTGAACGCGTCGATCCCGTCGTGGTGCACCGTGATCCTCGAGAACGCCCGGTCCGCCCGGTTCATCCGCGACATGATCGGCCCACCCCGCGCCCACGCCGACCGGGGAATGATGTCGCCGCTCGCCAGGTCCGGCGGCGGGGGCACCACGTTGTTCCTCGGGAACGGATCGGGCACCGGGCGCAACTGCTCGCGCCCCACGTCCTCGATGGGCCAACGCGGGTCGGGCAGCGTCCCCGCCGACGCCGTCTTCTTCGCCCCGCCGGCGCAGCCCGAGATCAAGGACGCCAGCGCCCCGCCGACCAGCAGCCCCACGACGCTGCGTTCCAGCAGCTCGCGCCGCGACAGCCCGGCCACCTCGGGAACCTCGACTTGGGACACTTCAAACGGCTCGTTCGGCTGCGCGCGCATAGGACACCACAGATCGGCTGAACCTCAACCATCGGCGGACATTTCGACCCCAAAACCATAGCCACTTCCCGCCCGACGCTATCCTCCGCCCGTGACCCTGCTCGCCGCCTGGTTCCACGACCTCGGGCCCTTCGCGATCCACTTTTCCGGGTCGTTCGGGGTGCGTTGGTACGGCCTGTCCTACGTCGCCGGCTTCCTCATCGCCTGGTGGGTCCTTGGTCAACTCGCCCGCCGCGGACGCCTTCTCTTCCCCCCGGAAGCCGCCGCCGACGTGATGTTCGGCGTCATCCTCGGCACCATCGTTGGTGGCCGCCTCGGCTACGTCGTCATCTACCGCCCCGAACTGCTCTGGGAGTTCTCCTCCAACTTCCCCTTCTGGGGCCTCCTCGACGTCATGCACGGCGGGATGGCCAGCCACGGCGCCATGGTCGGCATCATCCTCGGTTGCCTCCTCACCGCCCGCCGCCTCAAGGTCCCCCCGCTCCACATCATGGACTGCATTTGCCTCGTCGCCCCCTTCGGCATCGCGCTGGGGCGACTGGCGAACTTCGTGAACGGCGAATTGCTTGGCCGCATCGTCGTCCACCCCGCCGACGCCGCCACCGGAGCGCCCGTCCCCTGGTGGGGCGTCCGCTACCCGCAGGAACTGCTCGAACGCGCCACCGAAGCCGATCTCACCCCCGAACAGCACCAGGGCCTCCAGACCCTCCTCTCCGACCACGCCGCCCCGACCGACCAGTCCATCTCCGACGCCGCCTCCACCGTCATCTCGAAGATCCACGCCGGCGACCACGCCCTCGCCAAAGCCCTCGAACCCTTCGTCAGCGTCCGCCACCCCTCGCAGATCTATCAGGCCCTCGCCGAGGGGCTGATCCTCGGGCTGGCGCTCTGGATCGTCTGGAAACGACCCCGCAAGCCCGGCGTCGTCCTGGCCTGGTTCTTCATCGTCTACGGCATCGGGCGCGTCGCCACCGAGTTCTGGCGCCTCCCCGACGCCCACCTCCAAACCCAGCGCTTCCTCAGCCTCTCCCGCGGCCAGTGGCTCAGCCTCCTCATGGTCGCCGCGGGCTTCGCCCTGCTGGCCTGGCTGAGGCGCTCCAAGACCGCCCCCGTCGGCGGCTGGGGCGGAAACAAACCGCGGGAAACCCGCCCCGCCGACGCTACCCTGTCCGCGTGACCGCCGCCCGCGTCCCCAACCTCTCCGACATCCTCGGTCAGGCCCGCGCCCTCGAGACCCTCCGCGCCTCGATCGCCAGCGGGCGGGTCCACCACGCCTGGGTCTTCTCCGGCCCCGCCGGCGTCGGCAAGTTCACCACCGCCCTCGCCTTCGCGGCGATGCTCCTCGACCCCACCCTCGCCCCCAACCTCGCGGGCGAACTCGACGCCGACGAATCCAGCCCCACCCGCGCCATGATCGCCGCGGGCACCCACCCCGACCTCCACGTCATCACCAAGGAGCTCGCCGCCTACTCCGACGACCGCGCCGTCCGCGAGCGCAAACTCATCTCGATCCCCAAGGACGTCATCGACGCCCACCTGCTCGGCCCCATCGTCCGCGCCCCCTCCGTCCGCACCGCCTCGCTCATCCAGAAGGCGTTCATCGTCGACGAAGCGGAACTGATGGACCGCTCGAAGACCAACGCCCCGGTGCAGAACTCCATGCTCAAGACGCTGGAGGAGCCGCCGCCCGGCTCGGTCATCATCCTCGTCACCTCCCAGGAAGACCGCCTGCTGCCGACGATCCGCTCGCGCTGCCAGCGGGTGGTGTTCACCCCCCTCGACCCCGCGTCGATGAGCGCCTGGTTCCGCCGCGCCGAGAAGTCCTTCCCCCGCCCCGTGAACGCCGATGAGCGTGCCTGGGTCGAACGCTTCGCCGCCGGATCGCCGGGTCGCGCCCTCCAGGCCGTCGAAACCGGCCTCTTCGAATGGGCCCGCACCCTCGAACCCCTCCTCGCCCGCGCCGACCGCTCCGACTTCGCCCCCGAACTCGGCCCCACCATGGGCAAGCTCGTCGGCGGCTGGGCCGAGGCGTGGGTCGATTCCCACAAGAACGCCAGCAAGGAAGCCGCCAACCTCGCCGCCGTCCGACACCTCGCGGCCCTGCTCAGCGATCGCTTCCGCGAGCGCGTGCGCCACGCAGCCGCCGCCGGCGACTTCGACACCGCCGAGTCCGCCGCCCTGCGCATCGACGCCGTGGCCCAAGCCGAGCGCTACGTCGCCGCCAGC
>JAFLCM010000232.1 GCA_017303565.1 Planctomycetota bacterium | reverse complement strand
GGGGGCGCCCCCCGCCGCGGCCTTTTCCTTCTCCAGCTTCCGCTTGATGGCCTCGATCTTCACCTTGTCGGGGGCCATGATCATCGACAGTTTCTTGCCGAAGAGCTTCATGCCCGTCTCGACCTTCGCGATGTCGGACAGGTCGTCGACGATCTCCTTGAGGCGGTCCTCGCCGATGTCGCGATGGGCCATCTCGCGGCCCTTGAAGTTCTGCACGAACTGGACCTTGTGCCCCTCCATGAGGAAGCCGCGGGCCTGCTGGACGCGGATCATCACGTCGTGGTCGTCGATCTTCGCCGACCGGCCCAGACGGACCTCCTTCATCTCCACGGCCTTCGACGCCGCGCGGTTGGCCCGGTCCTTCTTGCCCTGCTCGAACTTGAACTTCCCGTAGTCCATGATCTTGCACACGGGCGGGCGCACATCGGCCTGGATCTCGACGAGATCAAGCCCGGCCTCCTCGGCCATGCGCATCGCGTCGCGCGTGTCGACCACGCCGACCTGGTTGTTGTTCTGGTCCACCAGGCGGATCGGGCTGAGCCGGATCTCGTGGTTGACGCGGGTCTTCTGCGGACGGAAACCTTCGCGGAACGGACGCCTCTCGATGGGAAGTCTCCTTGTACCAGCCTTCAGAAATCAGCGCGGAGCGCTCGGATCACCGGGCACACACCCGGGCCGGGTTCACACCCGTCCGAACCGCCCACGCCGCACAACCTCGATCGCACGGGCCCTCATGAACGGCGCCGCTCATGGCCGCCGAGACGCACGCACGCCAACGCCCGGACGCGCCGCGTCCGAGTCCCCGCCGTGATGTGTTCTCGATCGACCTTCATCGCGCAGCGTTTCATCGGGCAACTGGAACACCGCGTCGGGGCGGAGTTCCTCACAGGAACCGTACACGAGAACCGGCCCCAAAGCAAGCACAATCCCGCGCAACCCCGACTCAACCCAACTCGACCCCGAACCGCTGGGCCAGCGTGGTGGCGCCCCGTCCGGAGTACTCCGCGGCCAGCGCCTCGACAAACTCGTTCAGCCCGAGCGCGCCGGCGTCTTTCTGCACGCCGCGGACACGCACCGAGACCTGCCGCCCCTCGGCGTCGCGCGGGCCGACGACCGCCAGATACGGCACCTTCTCGTCCGCCGCCGCCTTGATCTTGCCCTGGATTCGGTCGTTGCTCGAATCCAGGGTCGCCCGCAGTCCGCGGGCCTTCAAAAGGTTCACGACCTCGTTCGCGTAGTCGTTGGTCTTGTCGCTGATCGGCAGCACGCGGACCTGCTCGGGGCTGAGCCAGAGGGGGAAGTTGCCGGCGAAGTGCTCGATGAGGACGCCGCAGAACCGCTCCATGCTGCCGAACGGGGCGCGGTGGATGACCACCGGGCGGTGCGGGGTGTTGTCGGGGCCGATGTAGGAGAGGTCGAAGCGCAGCGCCATCTGGTAGTCGATCTGCACGGTGCCGAGTTGCCACTCGCGGCCGATGACGTCCTTGACGACGAAGTCGATCTTCGGCCCGTAGAACGCGGCCTCGCCCGCTTCCTGGCTGAACTGCACGCCGAGGGACTTCGCCGCGGCGATGCACGACGCCTCGGCCTTGTCCCACGACTCCTTGGTGCCGATGTACTTGGCGCTGTCGGGGTCGCGCAGGCCGACGCGGACGCGGTACTCCTTCATGCCCAGCGTGGCGAAGATGGTCTTCACGAGGCTCAGGCAGCCCTGGACCTCGTTGTCGACCTGGTCCTCGGTGCAGAACAGGTGCGCATCGTCCTGCGTGAAGCCGCGGACGCGGGTCATGCCGTTGAGTTCTCCCGACTGCTCCCAGCGGTACACCGTGCCGAACTCGGCGAGGCGGACGGGCATGTCGCGGTAGGAGTGGGCGCTGCTGGCGAAGATCCGCGCGTGGTGCGGGCAGTTCATGGGCTTGAGCATGAACCCCTCGATCAGTTTGTCATCGGCCATCACGCGGTCGGCGGCGATGGTGGTCGACTTCGTCCGCTCGTTGATCCCCGCCGCGAGCCGCGCCGACACCCCCGCGACGCGGTTCACCATCTCCGCGCACGAGCAGCCGGAACTGCACAACTCCTCGAGCGTGTTGCGCTCGATGATCGGCGGGAACTGCGATTCCTGGTAGTACGGGAAGTGCCCGGAGGTCTTGTAGAGATCGAGCCCGCCGATGTGCGGCGTGAAGACCTCGGTGTAGCCCTGCTTGCGCAGTTCCGCCCCGATGAACGCCTGGAGTTCGCGCCGGATCACCGAGCCGTTGGGCGTCCACAGGATCAGCCCCTGGCCGACCATCTCGTCGATGACGAAGAGGTGCTGCTGCTTGCCGATGACGCGGTGGTCGCGCTTCTTGGCCTCGTCGAGCTGGTTGAGGTAGGCGTCGAGTTCGGCCTGCGAGCCGAAGGCGGTTCCGTAGACGCGGGTGAGGCGGTCGGAGTTCTCGTCGCCGTGCCAGTAGGCGCTGGCGAGGGACATCACGCGGGCGGCGCCGATGCGCGCGGTGGAGGGCACGTGGGGGCCGCGGCAGAGGTCTTCCCAGTCTTTGCCGGGGTTTCCTGTGGCGTAGAAGGAGAGTGGCGAAGTGGTCGAGTGGCCGAGTGGCGGAGTTGGGGCCGCCTCAGAAGCGCTCTTGGTGCCCCGGTACACGCTCGACGGCATCCCCAGCGCTTTCTCGGCGTTGTCGAGCTTGTACTTGTTGCCCTCGGATTTCAGCTTGGGCAGGCCCTCGGCGCTGCTCACTTCGTACCGCGTGAACTTCCTGTCCTCCTTGATGATCTCCGCCATCCGCGCGTTGATCTTCTCGAAGTGGTCGCTGGAGAACTTCTTGCCCTCCGGCACGAACATGTCGTAGAAGAACCCCGTGTCCGTCGGCGGGCCGTACGCCAGCAGCACGTCATTGCCCAGCACGTCCTGGATCGCCTCGGCCATGACGTGGGCGGCGGAGTGCCGCATCAGGAACAGCGCGTCCTTGTTCACCGTCCCGTCGCGGTTCTTGGGAGTGACGATCGCGTCCTTCTCGATGAGGAACGACAGGTCGCGCAGCTCATCGTCGACGCGCACGCCCAGCGCGTCTTTTGCCAGCCGCTGGCCGATCGACGCCGCCACCTCCAGCCCCGTCACGGGATTGGGGAACTCTTTGATGGAACCGTCGGGGAGGGTGATCTTGGGCATGGGTCGTTGTTTCGCCGCGGAGGCGCGGAGGGAGAGGTGGATGAAAGGAAACCGAGTCGCACCCGGTTCTGCTGGACGGATGCCTTTGGGTACCCCGCCGGTCCAAGGCGGGTCCTGATTTCTCGGTCGCTCCGCCCGCCGGGGACCGGCGGGGTACCCGGAACGGACGCGGTAGACACAACCTAGTCGGGCACGATGAAGTAAACGGGCGTCAGGGGGAGCAAGGCTTTTCCCTCCTCAGGGATAGTCGCGTAGTGCTTGATCCAATGGTCAACCAGGTCGTCCAGGTCCATCGCCTCGATGTGCACTTTGGCGGAGCGGACTTCGCGAAGGGCGTCCGGCGTGAACCCGCCGGAGGACACGAAGAGACCGATGTCTCCTTCGCGCCTCAGCACACCCTCCAGTTCACGGATGTCCTTGACCGGCGCGGCCGTGTCGGGCTTGTGCTTGACCTGAACGATGATCCGTGGCGGTCGGCTGCCGAGCGGGTCCGAGTAGGCGATGAGGTCAACGCCGCCGTCTTTACCGGGGGGAGCATTGAACTTGGCGTGATAGCCCATGCCCGTGAGGAGTTGCTCGACCAAGTCCTGGAACTGGTAGGGCAGCAGCGAGCGGATGCGTTGATCGATCCCGATACGCGAATCCTCTTGAGCGCGCTCGAGAGCCGAAGCCGCTATCGCGTTGGGGGTCTCGGCAGCGAGCTGCGCGCTCGAGGTCGAACCCGCTTCCTCGATTTCCGCCGCAGTCTCCGTCTGCTCGCTCAACCATTTCTTGTACGAGCTGTTGGCTTCCCGCGCGAACGCCTTCACGTCGTGGCGATCCAGAGCACGATTGCCGTCCTCGGTCAGCTGCCAGTAACCCTTGCTCTTGAGCAACCAGCCGGCCTTCACCGGCTCGGTTGAGTAGAAGCGAACGTTCGTCTCCCAGCGGGGATGCCCGCTCTCGTTCAACGACAACTCGTCGGCTGTAAGGGTGATGCGCTTCGGAATCTGCGCAAGCACTTCGGTCCCGCGCGCACGACCCCCCATATCTCTTAGGATTTCCAGCCCGGTTTTGAGTGCGAAGTAGATCCGCTCGCTCGACATGTACTTGGCCATCTCGTCACTACTCCTTGTCCGCCGGAGCGTACAGCCTCAGCGCCTCGCACTGCGGGCAGCGGTAGGCGACGATCTTGTACCCGCCCTTGAGCTGGCGGTGCTTCACCTCGCCGCTCCACCAACTGCTCTCGGGCGCGCCCTCGGCCCAGCGAGCCGAGTGCAGGCTCGCGTAGTCGCCCTGATCCACGAGGAACCCGCGGACCATCTCTTTCTCGCAGACGAGGCACGTGGGTTTTTCGGCCATGGCGGTCTCCCTTGGGATCTGTCAAAGACTGCTGGGCGTCGGGTGTCGCTGATGCTGGCGATGTTGCTCGCTCGCCGGAAAAACAACAGGCCCGGCTGGTTCCGCCGGGCCTGATCGGGTGCTGGACCATCTCCGCCGTTCGGGCCGGGCGGATCGGCTCAACGGGGAGTCTTCAGGTGGTCGTGGTGGTGGTGGTTCGAATCATGTGACGGCTCGGACGCGAGTTCGGCGCCGGCGAGCGCCTTCGCGGCGTCACCCACAGTCGAAGTGTAGAACAGAGAATCGGCGGACGCCAGCGCACCAAAGTCACCCCCACCGGCAACGGCCGGCCCGGTCGTTCCGGCATCGCCGGTCGACGGTCCCGGGCGTACACTC
>JAFLCM010000231.1 GCA_017303565.1 Planctomycetota bacterium | reverse complement strand
TGTACTGAGCGATGAGGTCGTTCGGGTTGGAGGTGCTGCCGAGGTAGACCTTCAGGGGTGTGGCGTCGGTCCAGGTGGTGCCGTCGGACCAGGCGATCTCGAGGCTGCTGCAGCGTGTGGCGAGCAGGGCGTGCTGGTCCATGGCGGCGTCGCCTGGGAAGGGATCGGCGATGGTGGAGCCGGCGGCGGTGAGGTTCACGCCCGCGAGGGCGGAGAGGCGCGAGGGATCGGCGGGTTCGGGGTCGCAGAGGACGCGGGTGAAGACACCGGCGACGGCGGAGCGGAGGCGGCGCTGGGCGTCGAAGAGGGCGAGGGCCTCGTTTCCGTTGTACGGGGGGACGGGCTGCCCCCACTGTTCGGCGCAGCGGAAGAAGAGGGAGGCGTCGGGCCAGGCGTTGGGGAGGTTCCAGAAGATGGGGCTGGAGTCGGCGGTGCGGAAGGGGCGGTCGAGCGCGCCGGCGGTGAAGGCTGTGGCGTCGGCGGGGTTGTAGGTCGCGCTGGTGACGGGGAGCACGGCGCTGGTTTCGAGGCCTTCGAGCCAGCGCTGCACGTCGTCGCGGTCCTGGGCGCAGATGTCGGTGCGGCCCCAGCGGAAGAGGCGGGCCGAGGAGAGCGTGTTTTGGGGGTACAGCCAGCCGTTGCCGATGCGCCCGGCGTCGGATTCAGGGACGCGGTTGTAGTTCTCGCGGTCGCGGAGGGTGGCGGCGTAGGAGCGGAGGGCGTTGACCCCGTTGATGGGGGAGCGGAGGGTGCCGGCAGAGTCGAGGGCGTTGCCGGCGGCGCGGCCGCCCCAGAGGAGCACCTGCTGGCGGAGCAGCGGCCAGTCGGAGGCGAACTCGTTGCGGGTCTGCGGCTCGGCGAAGGCGAGTGCCCAGGGGAAGGTGCCCTGAAGGGCGGTGTCGGTGGCGTCGTTGTCGGGGTCGGTGGGGATGGCGGCGCGGAAGGTGTCGGGGGCGAGGCGGCGGACGGGGCGGTTGGTGGAGTTGGCGCCGGCGGTGGGGTCGAAGGCCTGGCCGCTGGGCGTGCGGGGGCGGGCGGGGAGGAGTCCCTGGCCGTAGTAGATGCGGGCGAAGTTGCTGGTGACGGGCTGGCCTTCGGCGCCGGCGCGCTGGAAGGAGGTGTAGGGGCCTTTCTCGGAGGCCTGGGCGAGGAAGACCATCTCGTCCAGGCGGACGGTGACGCCGCGGGCGACCTGGACGCCGTTGGCGTCGCGGTCGTAGGGGTTGGTGCGTGCGGCGCGGGTGTCCTCGTCCTTGTCTTCCTGGTTGAGGTAGACGGCGATTTCGCCCTGGGTGTTGTTGACGCCGGCGGGGGGCGTGATCGCGCCGTCGTTGTTGGCGTCGCCGAGGGTGCGGGAGCGGATGGCGAAGAAGGTCTCCGAGGACTTCATGCGGCTGATGGCGGCGAAGTCGTCGCGGAGTTGGCGTTCGATGGCGCGGGCGGACTGGTCGAGTTCGCTGAGGGCGGCGCCGGCGCCGACGAGGCGGCCGACGGAGGAGAAGACCTGTCCGATGGCGAGCGAGAGCACGATGACGACGCTGACGGCGACGAGGAGTTCGGCGAGGGTGAAGCCGCGGCTCTGCGGGCGGTCCGGGGTTGTCGTGCGGTTCGTGCTCATGGGGTTACTTGGTGACGGTGATGACGCGGGCGTCGAGCGGGCGGAGCTGCCAGATGGTGCGGTCTGACGCGCCGCCGACCTGCGCGCCCGAGCCGGCGATGTCGGTCTCGGCCTTGGCGGTGGCGTTGACGGCGAAGGCGTCCCAGGCGCCGCCCGCGCCGGGGGCGTTGGTCATGGCGGTGAGGGTGGTGGCGACCTGGGGGAGTGCGCCGGTGGAGGAACGGACGACGGTGCCCGAGGAGCGCGGGGCGCGGTCGAGTTCGCACCAGTAGCCGCCGTTGTTGCGGACGCGGAGGACCTGGACGACTTTGACGGGCGCGTCCGCGCCGGGGTAAGCGGTGGCGGCGAGGGTGGCGGGCTGGAAGCCGGCGAAGAGGATGGTCTGGCCGGGGACGGCGACCCACGATTCGTCGTTGTTGCAGAAGGCCCAGTAGGACTCGGTTTCCTGGTTGTAGCGGAGGTCGAGGGCGGCGGGGCGGATGGGGCGCTGGGCCTCGGTGGCGGGGGTGTTGTCGGCGTCCTGGCCGGTCTGGTTCTTTTCCTTGGGGATGAAGCGGGCGCCCTGGACCTGGGCCTGGAGGGCGTAGGTGAAGATGGCGACCTGGGCGGTGGTGGGCGTGGCCTCGCGGACGAGGAGGGAGACGCCGGCGATGTCGCGCACGCCGTCGGCGGTGTCTTCGCTGAGCACGCGGTCGCTGAGGGAGAGGACCTCGGTGGCGCGGTAGCGGCAGTCGCGGACAACGATGCGCTGGATGTAGCGGTTGACGGTGACCTGGGTGCCGGCGGCGTCGGGGGCGAGGACGGGGTAGATCTTCATCGCGTTGATGAAGGCGACGAAGGGCGCGCCGGTGAGTTCCTGGGGGCACTTGAGGCAGTTGATCTCGATGAAGTCCGAGCCGTTGGCGCCTTGCGCGCCGTTCCAGGTGTCGGCGAGGTCGTTGCGCCCGCGCGTCGTGGCGTAGCCGACCGAGTCCGTGGAGCGGAGGCGGATGGTGTTGGTGTTGCAGATGCCCCAGCCGCCGCCGGTGCCGGCGGGGGCGCTGTTGTCGTAGAAGTAGGTGAAGATCTGCGGGGTGGCGAAGCCGGGATCGTTTACGGTCGGGTTGGCGTCGCCGGAGACGACGTAGACGTCGATCTCGAGGCCGTCGGCGATGATGGATCGGGCGGGGAAGTAAGGGTCGAGCGCGCCGCCGGGGAAGGCGGAGCTGAGGTTTCCGATGGCGTCGAAGCCGTCCTTGCGGAAGTAGGGCGCGGGGTTGGTCGCGCCGCGGAGGTCCATGGGGGAAAAGTCGGGGACGGGGGTTTCGAGGTAGATGGCGCTGCAGACGTCGGCGTTCGATCCCTGGGGGCGCTGGTAGAGCGAGAGGACGTTGCGCTCGGTGGCGTTGAGGCGTCGCCACGCGACGCTGAGGCGGTCGCGGACGGGGACCTGGGTTCCGTCGCCGCCGTAGAGGCAGTTGGCGACGTCGGTGACGTCGCGGATGCCGAGGAAGCGTTCGGTGATGCGGGCGACGGCGTTCTGCGAGGCGGTGACGGAGCGGGAGAGCTGGGAGGCGGACTGCTGCTGCTTGGCGGCGCCGGCGAAGAGCGCGGAGATGCCGATCATCCCCAGGCCGATGATGATGACGGCGATGAGCACTTCGATGAGGGTGAATGCGCGCTTCACTTGGGCGTTCTCCTCACGACGTTGCCGCTGAAGCGGTTGAAGCTGAGCAGTTCGGCGTTGCGGTCGATCCACGACGAGACCTTGCGGACGTTCTCGTTGCTGTAGAAGGTCTGGACGTTGATGTCCTCGCGGCGCGGGGGCTGGCGGTTGGCGTTGAAGGTGGGGCGGACCAGCCAGGGGCGGCGGATGCCGAGTTCGCGCTCCATGCGTCGGAGGTCGACGACGGCGAGGGTCTCGGCGGCGCGGACGCGGACCTCGGGGTTGGCGCCGAGTTCGACGGCGCCGGAGGGGCCGTTGTTCTCTGGGTCGAAGAGGGCGACGTTGTCGAGGGCGAGGCGCGTGCCGGGGGAGGCGAGGCCTTCTTCCTTGGGTTCATCGGGGAGTTCGATGTAGGCGTTGACGAGGGCGCGGCCGCCCTCGCCGGTGGCGCTGACCATCGAGCCGGTGGGGTCGAAGATGACGCAGAAGGTCATGGCGTGGCGGACGGCGGTGCGGTAGCGGGTGGCGTTGGACCCCCACTGCGAGCGGGGGGTGAGCCAGGGGTTGACGCCGGTCTGTGTGAACCAGGCGGGGTCGTTGCGGGGGAAGAGCCAGGGGGTCTGCTCGCCGGTGCCGGTGGTGGCGGTCGGGGCCTGGCCCTCGTCGAGGAGTTCGCCGCTGTACCACTGGAAGGTGGGTCCGCTGAGAGACGCGCCGGGGATGGAGCCGTTGTCGACCCAGTAGCCGTCGGGGTCGCTGGGCTGGATGATGGTGTTGTCGAGTCGGCGGGTGCGCTGGACGGCGTAGGAGAGGCCGTAGACGCCGGTGCCGCGGGGGAGTTCGATGGGAGCGACGCCTTCTGCGGGTCGGAAGGGCTGGCAGTAGTTGCCGGCGACCTGATAGCCGGGTGCGGCGGTGAGGTATCCGGAGCCGCCGGCGCTGAGCAGTTCGATGACCTGCATGCTGGCGCGGTCGGTGGTGGTGTCGTAGAAGAAGGCGACGCCGGTGTGGCGACCGGTGCGGATGGCGGCGGCGCGGGCCTGTCCGAGGGCGGCGGAGACGGTGTTGACGGCGTTGGTGTAGTTGGTGGACTCGAGGAGGCGGACGAAGCCGGGCACGAGCAGCACGCTGGCGGCGACGAGAATGGTCACCACCACGAGCAGTTCGATGAGGGTGAACGCCCGTGCGGGGTGGGAGCGGGTTGTCGCGGGCGTGGTGATCATTAGCGCTGGGCGTCGAAGAACGGCTGGGTGGTGTCGGCGGGTCCGACGGGGTAGGAGGTGAGGTTGTCGGTGAGGGCGCCCTCGATGCGGCGCTTGTAGGCGGCGTCGTCCTCGCCTCCGGCCTTGGGGTCCTGTTCGTCCTTAAGGCCGACGCGGCGGTCGCGGCCGCCGCTGAGGAAGTAGGGGCGGTTGTTGACGCACTTGCCGTAGAGCGCCTGGGCGAGGACGTTGTCGGGGTGGACGTAGAGGATGAAGGACTGGCGGACGGCGGGGTAGGCCTTTTGGCCGCCGAAGACGGCGAGTTCCCAGTCGCTGGCGGCCCAGGGGTCGAGCAGGGTGACGGCGCCGGGATCGGCGGGGTTGAACTGGCCGTCGTTGGTGCGCTTGGGGGTGATCTT
>JAFLCM010000230.1 GCA_017303565.1 Planctomycetota bacterium | reverse complement strand
GTTGGCGATGTGGAGGCGGCACGGCTGTGCCTGGAGGCGGTCCAACCGGAGCACTCGCTACTCCGCTGTGATGGGACGTTCAACGGAGGGTCATGACTAGCTGAGCCTCCCGGAATGCTCCGGATAGGCTGATTTTCCTGTGAAGAACCGCTATGTCGCCCGTTCACGAGTTTCAGAGGCCGTTTTCCGCAGGTTCCTGCGCCATGTCGCCGTGGACCTCACGGCCGTCCAGATCGCCCGGCTCACCCGCCTCAACCGCAACACCGTCAACCGTCTGCTCGCGGCCCTGCGGCTCCGCATGGCCGAGGCGTGCGAACGCGAGAAGCCCTTCCGGGGGGCGATTGAAGTCGACGAGAGCTACTTCGGGCCTCGCCGCGTCAAGGGCAAGGCCGGACGCGGCGCCGGCAACAAGACGATCGTCTTCGGCATCTGCAAACGCCATGGCCGCGTCTACACCGAGGTCGTCGAGGACTGCTCGAAACACACGCTTTTGGCCGCGATTCGCGGCAAAGTCGATGTCCGCTCCGTCATCCACTCCGACGGCTTCAAGAGCTACGACGGCCTGGTCGACATGGGCTACAAGAAGCACCTCCGCGTCGACCACTCGAAGAACGAGTTCAGCAGCCGTCGGATCAAGGGCAACCACATCAACGGCATCGAGGGCTTCTGGGGCTACGCCAAGACCCGCCTCGCCCGCTTCCGCGGCATCAACCGCAACACCTTCCTCTTTCACCTCAAGGAGTGCGAGTTCCGCTACAACCACCGGCACACGGACCTCTACAAAGCACTCCTGCTACTGTGCCGAAAGCACCCGCTCAGCTAGTCATGACCCTCGACTCATCCTTACCGTCGCCTCTCTCGTCCTGGCTTCGGGAAGCGCGTGCGCCATGCCCTCCGTCGCATGTCCTCTCGAACCGGGCTGGAGCTGCAGCGTCACGCCAGCGGGGTCCAGCCCGTGCGGGACGACGTACTGGAACGTGGCGGTGCTTCGAACAAGTGGTGTCGAGAGCGGCGTTCGGGAGGTCGTCATTACTTGTTCCGCCGGAGATCGCGTGTGCTCGCTCACGGTTGGCAACGCGGACCCCGACATCTCCCTTCGACTTGCGATCACCGCTGAATCTGGATCGCCCCCGCTTGCCGAGCTGCGCGACGTGCTGATCCAGCGGAGCCAGCAACTGCTTGTGAACGCGGGCCGCATCGAGATCAGCCGGATGCGCGTGAGCGGGAACGTGAACCTCATTGAAGTGAGCGACCTCAACGACACCATCATCACCGGCAACCTCAACCGCCTGCAACTCAAGCCCTCGGGCGGACTTGCGTCCCGGATCACGGACCTTGCCGGCGATCTCACGGGACTGATCGCACTGGGCGAGTGCCGCTCGCACCCGGGTGGCATGCTCACGCTCGCGTGAGCATGCTCCTCGAGCGGATTACCCCGGTCGTCCCGGCATCTTGCTCCCATCCAGCGTGACCGGCCCGCCGGTCGGCCCGGGGTCCTCGCCGAGGTACTGGCGTGCGCTCGACCAGGCCCACGCGCCGGGCCGTTCGCTCAGGCCCGCCTCCACGGGGTTGTGATGGATGGAGTCCACCCTATTCCAGACCGCGCGGGCCGTGAACAGGTTGCGGTCGTACCCGCCGCCTCGCTGCGACAGACGGCGCGCGACCTCACCCGATGGCACCGCGTCGCAGAACGCGGGCGGCGTTCCGCATGGCTGGAAGTCTTCCCAGCAGCATGCTCACGCGAGCGTGAGCATGCCAGCCGGACTCCGGACCCGCCTCGAACACCGAGGCAGGCGTGAAGTCCCGGTCGCCGCGGCCAGCGGGCACGCGTCTTCGACCCGCGCTACTGATTCCACCCCGTGCCCACCGCCCCCGCCCACGCCCCGCCCTCGATCCTCTTCACGGCCTTCGAGCCTTCCGGCGACGACCATGCCGCCGCCGTCATCGCCGAGATCAAGAGGCGCCGCCCCGACATCCCCGTCTATGCCTGGGGCGGGCCCAAGATGGCCCGTGCCGGCGCCACCCTCGTCGCCCGCACCGGCGACCGCTCCGTCATCGGCCTCCCCGGCTGGGGCGTCATCAAGCACTACCGCAAGGTCTTCAAGGACATCGACGCCTGGCTCCGCGAGCACCGCCCAACCCTGCACGTCCCCGTCGACTCTCCGGGCGCCAACTTCACCGTCGCCAAGATGGCCAAGCGCGCCGGCGTCAAGGTCGTCCACCTCGTCGCCCCGCAACTCTGGGCCTGGGGCCCGTGGCGCGTTCGCAAACTCCGCAAGCGCACCGACCTCGTCCTGTGCATCCTCCCCTTCGAAGAAGAGTTCTTCGAGACCCGCGGCATCCATGCCCGCTTCGTCGGGCACCCCCTGTTCGATGAGCCGCTCGACGTCGCCGCGATCGACGCCGAGGCCGCCCGCCTGCCCGACGGCGAACTGAAGATCGCCCTCTTCGCCGGCTCGCGTCCCACCGAACTGCGCCGCCACTTCCCCATCCTGCTCAAGACCTTTCGCGAACTCAAGCGCCGCTACCCGGGGGTCGTCGGCGTCTTCGGCGCCACCACCGAGCAGGTCCGCGAGAGCCTCTACAGCCGCGCCAACGAGTGGGGCGGCTGGCCCGACGGGCTGGACTGCGTCGCCGGCAAGACCGACATGGTCGTCCGCTGGTGCGACCTCGCCCTCGTCAAGTCCGGCACCGTCACCCTCCAGATCGCCAAGCAGGCCAAGCCCATGGTGATCTTCTACAAGACCAGCAAGGTGCTCTACAAAGCGGTGGGCAAGTGGATCATCTCCACGCCCTACATCGCCCTGCCAAACCTGGTGGCGGGCTACGAGATCGTCCCGGAACTCGTCCCCTACTTCGACGGGCCCGAACGCCTCATCGACGCCGCCGACGCACTCATCAGCGACCCCGCGGCCCAGGAAACTCAGCGCCGCGCCCTCCGCGGCGTGATCGCCCGCTTCGCCGGCAAACACTGCGGCGAAGAGGCCGCGACCGCCATCCTCGAAGCCGCCGGGGTCTGAAGCGCCACCGAAACGCGTGCCACTGACCCGGTCCCCGGGTCAGTGCGCCCCGGCCCAGCCGTACTCGCCAGGTCTCACCGACGCCCGTGCAAAACGAAAGACGGACGGGCTTCCGAAGAAGCCCGTCCGCAGAGTTTCAAGCTAAGCTTGAGTTTCGCCTGAAAAGTCGCGTTGAGGCAGGATCAGGCGCGACGGCGGCGGAGGGCGGCGACGCCGGCGAGGCCAGCGAGACCGGCAGCGCCGGGAGTCGGGACGAGGCTGACCACGTAGATCTCGTAGGTGGTGCCGGTGGCGAAGGCCGAGGGCACGCCCACGGGGGTCGACGTCTTGACGTCGAGGTAGTAGAACTGGTTCCAGAGGCCGCCGTTGTTCGACGCGTTGGCGGCGCCGAAGCGGACGGTGCCGAGCACGCCCTGAGCGGGGTCGGTGCTGGAGCCGGGGATGACGTTGATCAGCAGGCCGGCCGTGGTCGGGGCCGAAGTGCCGCCGCGCAGAGTGACCTGGCCGATGAACAGGGCGTGATCGCCGAAGCCGGCGGCGGTCGAGGACTGCGTGACGAACGTGTTGAACCACACGCCGATGAGGCTGCCGTTGCCGCCCGACGAGCGGAAAGCGTTGGTGTCGGAGGACGACAGGCCCAGGTAGTTGCCGGGGCCGGCGGACGAGTAGCCGTCGTTCGCGCCGGTCGAGGACTCACCGATGGTGGGGCCCTGCGAGTCGATCGCGATGTACGAGTCGTAGGCGGTCACGGGCAAGCCGCCAGCACCAGCGAGAGACTGGGAGGGAGGATTGTTACCGCTGACGTTGGCGTTGTTGTAGGCAGCACCGTTGGTGGGGTGCGACCAGGTGATCGGGGCGCCGAGGCCACCGGGGACGCCACCGGCGTCGACGACGTTGATGCCGAACTGGGCCGCGTTGGCAGCGCCAGCCACCGCGAGAAGCGCGGAAGCGCACACAAGCTTAGCCATCATGTGACAAATCTCCATCTCTACCTCAACTCCGGTACCAGGCGCGATCCTTCTCGAACCCGATGCCGGGACGTGTTCCTACCGGAAACATACCCCGGTTTCCCCCACTGACAAGCGGTTTCTTCGGTGAACCACCCGTTTTCGCGCCCTTTTCACGACCCCGACCGCGGCTTTTTTGGGCCAAAACCACGGTTCTCGGTCATCTCGATACCAATCAGAATGCGAACAAACTCGAGTTTTCCATCGACACGCGTGCGGCACCAACGCCCACCCCCGTGCAGGGGATCAAGCCGGACGCTTGATACTCCAGAGGCCACCAGGTGGGGTTTTCTGAGACATATCAGTCCCCGACTGGCTCGCCGACCCTCGAGTTTCGCGTCGCCCCGGTCCGCTCTCACCCCGCCCAGCCCGCCCGCTGCAGCATCGAGCGGATGAACGCGTCCTTGCCTTTGGTATAGGCCTCGCGGTTGTTGGCGAACTTGACGGCCAGTTCGCGCTTGAGCGCCTCGTAGGCCCGGGCCTCTTCAGGATGATTCCGCAGGTGGTCGCGGAACAGCACGTTGAGGCGCCAGAAAGGGCCGTTGTGGAACACCATGTGAACGTGGTGCGTCGTCGGATCGTTCAGCGTGAAGAAGTGCCGGTCGGGGATGCCGAACTCGCCCTTGTACTGGTAGCCCAGCGATTCCATGACCGGGACGATCGAGGCCAGGTCGCCGAGCGTGCGCAGGCCCACCAGCATGTCGATCATGGGCTTGGCGATCATCCCCGGCACGCTGGTGGAGCCGATGTGCTCGACGCTCAGCAGTCGGTCACCGAGCGCGGCGCGGAGGCGGACCTCCTCGACGCGAAAGTGCTCCGGCCACTGCGGGTCGTACTCGCTGAGCGTCACGGTGCCGGGCGTC
>JAFLCM010000023.1 GCA_017303565.1 Planctomycetota bacterium | reverse complement strand
GTCCGGACCGACCGTCGAGCGCCCGGTCGCGGCGGCGAAGGACATGCCGCTGGTCATCAGCGAGCGCGAGACTCGACCGAAGCCGGAGGATGCGGATCAGACCCGCCCGGCGCCTTCCGAGCCTGAGCGCAGAGCGTCGGCCCCCGAGCCGAGCGCTCCCCAGCCCGCCCAAGCGCCGGCCCCGACCTCCCCGCCGCTCGCGGAAGCGCCGCAGGACCGGCGTGAGGTGGCGGCACCCCCGAGCGCCGTTGATCAGGGGACACCGACAGTCCAGCCCAAGCCGGGCCAATCTGGTTCTGAGCGCCCGCCCGAGTTTCCTGTCAGCGACAAGGAAATCCCGCCGCCTGTCGATCCCAGCGTGAAGCCCGGCGCGGAACAGCCCGCCAAGCCCGACGTGCCGGCGGTGCCCGACGCCGAGAAAGGCGATGAGCGCAAGGAAGCGGTTGAGGCTGCGGCACCGCGCCCCGAAGCGCCGCCGCCCTCGATTGAAACGGGCGACATCTCGCAGGGCCCGCGTCCGGAGGCCGATCCAGCCTCGGCGAACGCTCAACCAAGCCCCGCTTCCCGCCCGGTGGAGCCCGCGCCGCCCAATCCGAGCGCCGCGAGCCGTCCCTCGCCGGCGGTCCCCCCGGTTCCGCCCCGCGCGGCGGGAAACGGGCGCGACGGGACCGGGATCCTCTCCGACCGCGAGTCGGTGGCCGCGGCGATCAAGAAGGCGGTCACCGTCGACAAATGGGGCCAGCCTCTGGTGGCAAAGGGTCTGAAGATCAGAACCGTCCGCCCCCGCTTTACGAAGTACACAGAGATCACTTCGAGCGGCGCTCCGGTGGTGCGTCTTCTGTTCGATCGTTCCGGCAGGGTGCGGGACGTGGCGGTGCTGCGCTCGTCGGGCAACCCCGACGTGGACCGCCCCGTCGTGGACGCGGCGTACCAGTGGACCGCCGAGGGGGAAGAACTGGAAACGCTGCGTGAGAATCCGCCGGAAACCATCGCCATCGACGTCCGGGTGATCCGGTAGATCGCGGCTTGTCCGCGAGGCGGTGGGCGTGGAACCGGGCCGCGGGGCCGGCGTCACACCGGGGCCTCAAAAGTCCTTGGCGAATCGGTGCGCCCCGTGCAACCGGCACGCCCGGATCCGGAACAAATGTCATGATCCTCATCGAAGGTGCGTGCATGCGGATGAGCAAGCGCAGCGAATACGGGCTGAAGGCCGCGGTCCGGCTCGCCGGTCATTACGGCGGCGGGTACCTGCAGTCTCGCGAGATCGCCGAGAGCGAGCGCCTGCCGCCCAAGTTCCTCGAGTCCGTGCTGCTGAGCCTGCGCTCGGCCCAGATCCTGATCTCAAAGGTCGGGGCCGGCGGCGGGTACCGCCTTTCCCGGGCCCCCGGGGCGATCCGCGTCCACGAGGTCATCGATGCGCTGGAGCGTGACGAGGACCGCGAACCGGGAGAAACCGACCCTTCCGCGGTCGGGCACAGGGCCTTGGGCGTGCTGCACCGCCGGATCGACGACGCCGTCGCGGGAGCACTCGGGTCGCTCACGCTGAGCGAACTGGTCGAGATGTCCGAGCCGGCGCTGGCGACGCGCCGGGCCGTCTGACGTTCCGGCTCTTCGGGGCGGTTTTTCCGGACCTTGGGTTCAGGGCGGTCCGCGAAACGAACGATGAATCTCGTGGGGTCGTACCATCCCCGCGATCATGCGTTCCGCGCTGTTCATCCTGGCCCTGGCTTGCGTCGGTGCGTCCGCGGCGGCGCAGGTCGCCAGCGTAACCGCGCCCAAGCGGGTGCAGGCGGGAACCAAGGACCGCGACCCGCTGACCACGTCGCTGGAGCAGATCCCTCCCGACTTCCGCCAGGACGACGCGTTCCAGGGGCTATACGAGATCCCCGGCGGGCGGGGCGGTTCTGGGCGGTTCATGCGGACCGCGGGCGGGCTGCACGCGGTATTCCCGCGTTCGGAGTACGTGAACACGGGGTTCGGCGAGATGCCGGTGGTCCCCGCGGGCACGGTGTTTTACATCGGCCCTCCGCCGAGCGACGAAGTCCCACAGCGCCCGGAGCGTTCCGCGGCCCCGGCCCCGGAAACGCGCGGAGCGATCGACAACCGGGTCTACGAGGCCACCCGGATCGACACGTCCATTTCGAGCCAGGCACGCGGGCGCACGGTGTGGAGCGTCACGCCACCGTCGGAATCGCCGTCGGTCGGCGTGAACGACGAGGACTACCGCGACGCCCTGCTCCGCCGCCTGTCCGAGCGCGAGATCAAGCGGATCGAGGCCCCTTCAGTGACGGAAGCGGCGGTCGGCGCGCGGGCGGAACCGCCGGGCGTTCCGCCGCGCACAGACAGCACGCGGACGAACTAGTTTCGCGGGGAGATCCCTTCTCGTCACCCAATGGCCGAGCGTGGAAACAACGCCCGTGAACCCGCGATGCCCGCGAGCGCCGGGGCGCGGGGCGTGTCGCCGGTGCGTCATCCCGACGGGGCGAGGCTGGTGGAGGAGCACAGGGCGTGCGCCGGCTGCGGGTACGACCTGTTCGGGCTGGCGATGACGGGCGCGTGCCCGGAGTGCGGGCGCTCGATCCTCGAGCACGCCAAGCGGTCGCCCGATGCCCTCGGGGCCGCGCCGCCGCGCGTGACGGACGAGGCGGCGCTGCCGAAGGCGAAGGTCATTCACGAGTGCCCGGTGTGCGGGTACGACCTGACCGGCCTCGCGGCGAAAGCGCCGTGCCCGGAGTGTGGAACGGTCGGTGTCGGCGTCGGTTCGGTGTCTCAGGTGCCGCGGCGCGACACGCTGGGCGATGCGCCCGAGTGGTACCTCACGGCGCTGATCGCCGGGCTGCTCATTTGCGGGCTGGGCGGGCTGGCGTCGCTGGCGGCGCGGGTGATCCCCGGCTGGCTCGACGCGATGGGCCCGCGGGCCGCGGTCCTGGCGCTGATCGTGTCCGGGGCGGCGTGGTACTCGGGGCTGTTCCTCGTGCTGATCCAGCGCCCGGGCGTGACGAAGGACCGTGACCTCGACGCGCAGGGGCGGGAGTGGCACCTGCTGAGGGTGGTCACGCTGGTTTCGCACGCGGGCGTGCCCTTGGCGGCGATGCTGCGCTCGGCGGTCATCCTGTGGGGCTGGAGCGCCCCGTGGTGGGGGTGGATCGAGGTTGGCCTGCTGGCGATGTCGCTCCCCGGCTGGGCGACCCTGGGGGTGTACCTGTCGCGGCTGTGCATGTGGGCGCCCGACGACACGCTGGCGGGGATGTTCCGCGTCGGCGGTCCGATGGTGTCGATGATCGGCGTGCTGGCGGCGCTGGGGGCGGTGGCGGAGAAGTCGCCGCTGTTGGGGGTGTTCTACTTTTTGTTCTTCGCGCTGCGGTTCTTCGTGCCGGTGTCGGTGGCGTGGGTGTGCCTGCTGATGATGGGCGCGGCGAACATGACGTTCTGGGCCCGACGCAACACCCGCGACCGCTGGGCGCGGGACGCGCGGATCATCGCGCGGGAACAGGAGCGCTACGAGCGCACGCCCGCTGGCAACGTCAGCCCTTTGGAGACGGCGCCGGTGGCGGTGCCGGTCGGGACGACGCGGGCGCACGACGAGGCCGCGGAAGGCGTCGCAGCGGCGGAGGTGGACATCGAGGCGCAGCGCCGCGTGATGCGGAGCGGTCACGTGGTCGAGCGCCACGAGGTCGCCGATGCCTACGGGCTGGAGGGGGATGACGCGAGCCCCGGGACTTCCGGCGGGACGCCCTCCAAGGCCTGATCTTTCCGGACGTGCCGCGGACCGCGGCGCGGCGGGCGTGGGTGGCCCGGCAGCGCGATATCATCCCTTCTTCGCTCCGGCGTCTGAAGCCCGCGGGTGCCGCGGACAATCGAGGAACCTGTCCCCATGGCCCAGCCCCACGCGGCTCAGAACACCCCCGGCTCTTCCGGCGTCAAGCCCGATGCGCCGGTGGTCATCGACATCTCCGAGCGCCAGCCCGAGCCGAAAACGCTGCGGTGCGCGGTGGTGGGGGTGGGGCGGATGGGACGCAACCACGCCAAGAAGTACAAGGTGCTCCGCGGGGTGAAACTCGTCGGAGTCGTGGACGCCGACGCGGAGCGTCGCGAGGACGCGGCGGAACTGCACGGGTGCGCGGCGTTCGCCAGCGTCGAGGACCTGATCAAGTCGGGCGTCGACGCGGTGACGATCGCGACGCCGACGGTCCACCACCTCGCGGCGGCGGAGCCGCTCTTGAACGCGGGCGTGGCGTGCCTGATCGAGAAGCCGCTGGCGGCGACGGTCGAGGAGGCGCAGCGCCTCGCGGACCTTTCCAAGCGCACCGGCACGGTCCTGATGGTCGGGCACATCGAGCGGTTCAATCCCGCGGTGGTGGCGCTGCAGAAGGCGCAGGCCGCGGACATCGCGCAGGGCGGGCGGGGCATCGTTCCCCGCTTCATCGAAGTGCACCGCGTCAGCCCGATGACGTTCCGCTCCGTGGACGTGAGCGTGGTCATGGACATGATGATCCACGACCTCGACGTGGTGCTGATGCTGATGGGCGGCGCGGAGCCGACGAAGGTCGAGGCGTCGGGCGTGGCGGTGCTCACCGAGCACGAGGACGTGTGCAACGCGCGGCTGACCTTCGACCTGCCGCAGGGGCGTTGCGTGGCGACGATCACCGCGTCGCGGCTGGCGCTCAAGACCGAGCGCAAGGTGCGGATCGTGGGCGAGAACGGGTACGTCTCGATCGATTTCGCCAAGAAGGCGGGCGTCTTGATCCGGCGCACCGCCAACGAGGTGCAGATGCACGCGATCCGCGAGGAACTCCGCAAGGGCACCGACCTGTCGAGCCTCGACTACCACAAGCTGGTGGCGATGGAAGAACTGAAGATGGGCGAGGCCGACCAGTTGGAGACGGAGATCACCGCGTTCCTCGACGCGGTGCGCTCGGGCACGACGCCCGCGATCGACGCGCAGGCGGGCTTCGCCAACGTGCGCACGGCGCAGCGGATCATGGACGAGGCCCGGCGCGACTGGCGCTGAGCGGCTTCAGGGGTTCGGCGAAGAAGCGGATCCCGGGCGGTTTTCACCCGGCGGCGCGGGCGGCGGGCTGTCCTGCGCGGTTCCCGACGCCGCGCCCATCTGCTCCGGCGTCAGCCCGGGCGAGAAGCGCAGCGTGGCGCGGAGGTCGACGCGCTCGGCGGCCTCGCCGGTCGCGGGGCCGGGGATCTCGAAGGGCTTGAGGATGTTGACGGTCCAGCGGGCGTCGAGTTCGATGTTGCCGTCTTTCAGGCGCGTCATCGCGGCGGCGACCTCGACGGGGATGGTGATGCCCTTGAGGGTGAAGTCGCCGCGCATCGTGAAGATCGCGGGCTTGGGGCCGAGCACCACGCCGGGCGGGTCAATGCCCGTGAGCACGAAGTTCGAGGTGGGGTGTTTCTCGACGTTCATGAACATGGCGGAGTGTGCGTTGGCGTCGATGTCCGCTTCGCCGAGTGAGACCGAGGCGGCTTCGACATCGACGCGGAGTGTCATGGCGTCGAGGAGCGGCTCCTTGTCGTCGGGCAGCGTGAGTTCCGCGACGACCTTCGACGCCGTGCCCTTGTATTCCTGGAGCGGCTCGGGGAACTGGAAGCGGACGGGTGGGGCGCCAACCTGGGAAGCGAAGACGTAGCGGACGCCCTTGGGCGCGGGGGCGCGCTGGGCGCTGGTGTCGGGCGGCGGCTGGCTCTCGCGCTCGCAGGCGGAGAGCGAAGCGGCAAACAAGGCGAGCGCGCCGGCGGTGAGCCGGCGCGCCCGTTGATGACTCGTGAAAGAGGAAGCCATGGCGGTCGCCGAGGAGGCCTCACTCGGCCTTGCGGGCGCCGGCGATGGCGACGCGGAGGTCGACCTTCTCGCCGACCACTTCCTGGATCTGGCCCGCCTTGATGCCGAAATCGCTGCGGTTCACGCTGAAGTTCGAGCGCAGGATGAGCAGGTCGCCCTTGGCGCCGCGCATGCGGTCGCCCAGGCGCCCGGGCAGGTACGAGGCGGAGATGGGGACGGTGATCTCCTTGGTCACGCCGGCGAGGGTGAGGTCGCCGACGGCGGTGAGTTCGACCGCGCCGTTCGATCCGGGCTTGGCCTCGGAGGCGGACTTGATCTTGAAGGTGATGTTGGCGTTCTTCTCGGCGTTCAGCCAGTCGGGGCCGTGCAGGGCGCCGTTCATGCCGTCGTTGGGGGTCTTGAGGCCCTTGGTGGGGATGGAGATCTCGCCCGAGACGCCCTTGGGGTTGGCGGGGTCCCAGGTGATTTTGCCGGTGACGCCGCCGCCGAAGCCGACGATGGGCTCGAGGGCGGAGTCGCAGACGAACGAGACGCCGTTGACGCCCTTCATGTCGGCGAAGTCGAAGACGACCGCGCCGGCGGAAGCGGCGGCGGCGGGGGCCTTGGCGTCCTGGGCGATCACGACCGACGTGGCCGAGACGCCGAGGACGAGGCACGCAAAGAGGACACTGGCCTTCATGGGGATGACTCCGTTGCTTGTGGATGGTGCACTGTTGCGGGCGATCGCCCGTTTCAGGGGAGAAGGGTACCCGCCGGGCGGGGGCGCGTTGCACCGATCAAGCCGCGCCGCGGTCACCGCGGCGAAACCGAGTGCCTCGGGGAGGGTCATGATCCCTCGGGGATGTCCCGCGGCTCAGTGCTTGGCGGCCTTGGAGGGGATCAGCACGCTCAGGATCGTCGCCAGCGCAAGGGTGGCGAGCACCACGATCAGGGAGACGGTGGTGTCGATCTTGATCGGGGCGCGGGCGTCCATGCCGAAGACCGTGAGGTAGGGCGGGACGCTGAGCAGGAGCAGTTTCACGCCGACGAACGCCAGGATCAGGATGAGTGCCGGCTTGAGGAAGCGGAACTTGGCGATCAGGGCCGCGAGGCAGAAGTACAGGGCCCGCAGGCCCAGGATCGCGAAGATGTTGCTGGTGAAGACGATGAAGGGGTCGGGGGTGATCGCGAAGATCGCCGGGATCGAGTCCACGGCGAAGACCAGGTCGGTGATCTCGACCAGGATCAGCGCCAGGAACAGCGGCGTCATGGCCCACTTGACGCTGAGGCTGCCCGCGGGGGCGGGGTCCATGACCTCCTTGCCGGTGGCGGGGTCCTTGCTGTAGGTGGGCTTGAGGGTGCGCTTGGTGAAGAACTTCTGCCCGTCGTAGAAGTCGGTGATGCGGAAGAACCTGCGGCAGAGTTTCACCGCGATGTTCTGGCTGGGATCTTCGTTGCCCTTGATGAGGGCCATCTTCAGGGCGGTGAGGACCAGGAACCCGCCGAAGATGATCAGGATCCACTGGTACTTCATGATCAGCTCGGCGCCGAGGAAGATCATGGCTCCGCGCATCACCAGCGCGCCGATGATGCCCCAGAACAGCACGCGGTGCTGGTACTTGGCGGGGACGGCGAAGAACGAGAAGATCAGCGCGATGACGAAGATGTTGTCCATCGCCAGCGACTTCTCGACGACGTAGCCGACGAGGTACTGCTTGGCGGCCTCACCGCCCAGCACCTCGCCCGAGATGATCAGTTGGCTGTTGGGGTCGCCCGCGACGTAGGCCGGGTTGTACTTCGGGGTGTCCAGCCCCAGGCCCAGCCAGTGCTTCTCGTACGCCTGGTAGACGAACGCGGAGAAGGCGATGCCGCAGGTCAGCCAGACGACCGACCAGGTGATCGCCTCTTTCATCGAGACCTCGTGGGCCTCGCGGTGGAAGACGCCCAGGTCGAGGGCGAGGAACAGGATCACCAGGGCGACGAAGCCGACGTAGGCCCAGATCTTGAGGTCGGCGCCGGAGGACTGGGCGAGGGTGAGCAGTTCGAGCATGGTTGATCCTGTTGCGGCGGATGGATGGAGGGGTTGGTCGGCCATGGGACACGTCAGGGCGTCCCGACCGGGGCGGGAGGGTAGCCCAGCGCGAATCCCAGAAACGGGCGGAACCGTGTCGATGTCGCACGAAGTGCCGGTCGAGACATGTCGAGCCGATCAGCCCCGACCTGCGGCCTCGGGCAGGTCCTTCGCCGCCTTCCGAGCGTTCCACCAGTGCACGATCGTCCGCCACGCGAGGTAGCCCACCGGGGCGAACAGGGCGCCGGCGATGGGGAAGAGGTACTTGGGGTTCAACACCTTCTCGGCGTTGAGCCAGAAGACCAGGCCCCAATAGATGGCGATGGCGATCGGGAGGAACCACCAGTTGCGGGTCCGGACGAAGTACGCCGCGGCCCGCTCGATGAACCCGGTGCGGTGCTCGAGCTGGTTCACGAGGCGCTTGGCCCACATGAACTCGCTGGCGAGCATGGCGAAACCGATGGGGGCGAAGATCGTGAACCCCGGCCCGGGCAACGGGGCGATGACGATGGCGAAGACGATGATGCTGGTGCCGGCGATCAGCACCCACACGCGCCGGAGTTGACGGGTGGCGGTGCGGTCCTTCTCGGCGGTGCTGGGGAGGGCCCAGTCCGGGCGCGGGGCGGCGTCGGGGCTGCCCAACAGCTGGCGCTCGGGCAGCTCCGGGGGCTGCGGGGCTGCGGGGGAAGGCTCCGGCACTGATGCAACAGGTTTGCTCTTGACATCGTGTTGCATTAGCGGCATAATCTGTTGCACACCAGTTGCATCTGGGTTTCCGTCCTTGTGGTCAGAGGGTACTCCGTTGAACGATCGCTTTCCTTTCAGGTTCGGTGCGACCGCCGCCGTGGCGTGCTGCGTGGTCGGGGCGGGGCATGCGGGGGCCCAGCACATCGGCGACATCCTGGTCGAACCCGTCAACAACGTGATCACCACTTCGGGCATCGTGGCCGGACCCGGCGGGCCCGAGTTCGTCTCGGGGCTGCGGGTGTTCATGGCGACCTTTGGGGAGTTCCCGAACTTCACCGACGACCCGGGGTTCGATACCACCGGCGGCGTGGGTTTTCCGAACGGGGTGATCTTCGCGTTCGATCTGTTGGATTCGCTGCGGGTGTGGAACGGGGTGGATTTTGATGCGCTGCCGCCCGAGACCGTGCGGGTGTCGAAGGGCTCGACGAGCGTGACGACGCCGCTGACGCCGAACCAGGTTGCGGCGGGGTTCGCGTTCGGGCAGGTGGGGTCGGGGTTCCTGCACGAGCACCTGCGGTACTTCCTAAACGTGCCGCAGGGTGCGGGCGTCTACGCGATGCAGGTGCGGCTCAGGGTGACGAACGCGACGTACCAGCCGAGCCCGCCGTTCTGGATCGTGTTCAATCAGAACAGCACGGCTGGATCGCACGCCGCCGCGGCGGCGTACCTCCAGAACCTGGTCGCGCCGGCGTGCCCCGGTGATCTGTCGGGGGACGGCGTCGTGAACACCGCGGATCTGGCCGCCCTTCTGGGGTCGTTCGGAGAGTCGGTGCTGAGGTACTCAAACGGGGATTTCAACGGCGACACGGTGGTGAGCACGCCGGACCTGGCGGCGTTCCTGGGGCGGTTCGGGAGCGCGTGCCGATGAGGCCGCGCCAGGGATTCACGCTGATCGAGGTGCTCGTCGTGGTCGCGGTGATCGCGACGCTGATGGGGCTGCTCCTGCCCGCGCTGAGCAAGGCGCGACACGCGGCGCGGGCTACCGCGTGTCTGGCGAACCTGCGCTCGCTTCAGATCGCGCAGCTCGCCTACGCCAACGAGCGCGACGGGCAACTGGTCATGTACGGTTTGTCGCACGGCGGCTCGGCGCTCAACGCGAAGCTCTCGTGGATCAACGACCTGGGCGTGTACAGCGACGAGCCGCTGAGCGTGAAGAGCCCGCTGGATTCCAGCCCGTACTGGTCTCGTGAGGACGGCGGCGCGGGGCAGACCGTGCCGGGGTCGTCTCCTCCTCGGCACCGGGTGACTTCCTACGGGCTGAACGAGTATGTCACGCCCAAGCCGCCGTTCGACCCGGCGGACCCCAATCCGAAGGTGTACGACAAGGCGCACCTGATCAAGCGCCCGGCGGCGACGGTCCAGTTCCTGATGATGGCGTTCACGGGCGAGTACGCCGGGAGCGACCACGTGCACGCGTCGGACTGGTGGATCGACGAGTCGCTTCCGGATGCGCCGGCGGCTCTGGCGTCCACGCAGATGCAGGAGGACGCGGTGGGAGGCTCACCGGCGACCGCGGGCGCGAGGTCCAACTACGGGTTTGTGGACGGTCACGCGGCGACGCACGCGTTCGCGGACGTGTACGCCTCGCCCACGCAGAACCGGTTCGACCCGAGGGTTTCCAAGTAACTCATGCTCGGCGATGTGTCCGGGCTTCCTTTGTGTGCAGGAGAAACAGAGATGCAAAGCCGACTGATCAACGCCTCGATGCTCGCGCTTCTCGCGGCGGCTGGCGCCGCGAACGCGGGCGTGGTGAAGGAACCGCACTTCGACTGCCTCATCGATGTCGCCGGCGGATCGCTGGTGACCGCGGCGATCGGCGAGGACGAGGACCCGGCGTCGATCATCCTCGGGGCGCGGGTGTTCGGGGCCGAGATGGGCGAACTGCCCTTCGGTCCCGGCGAGGGCGATGAGCCGGGATTCCAGGGGTACAACTTCGCCGAGGGGACGGCGTTCACGTTCGACGTGCGCTCGTCGCTGGGCGAGTGGAACGGCTCGTCGTTCGATGCTTCGATTTCGACGATGACGATCGCGGCTTCGCTTGCCGACCCGTTCCTGCCCAGCGTCACCACCGGCGCGGGGTTCGTCCCGGGCTTCCAGTTCACGTCGGCCGGCGCGGACGGGCGGATCCACCAGCACCTCGAGTTCCGAGTGAACGGACCGACGACCGGCCTGGGCGCGATCTACCTGCTTGAACTGCAAGTCTCGTCCCCGTCGTTCGGCACGACGCCGGCGTTCTGGTTCGTGTTCAACGACGGCGCCGCCGAGGAGGACCACGAGGCGGCGATCGCGTGGGTGGAGAGCAACCTGGTCCCGACGCCGGGGGCGGGCGTGGCGCTGCTCGGTGTGCTCGGTTTCGGCGGGCGTCGGCGTCAGCGCCGCCAGGCGCGGTGAACCTCGCAGACGTAGCGGAAGGTGAGGACGCCGGAGCGGGCGTACCGCCGGAACAGGCCTTGCAGGTCTGATTCGAGGGCCGCCCGCGCAGGGCCTTCGCGCGGAAGGTAAGAGGAACTCACCGCCCGCCCGATCAGGCCGGCCTCGTCGAGGTCCTGCGCGTTGTCGAACGTGCTCACGGCGTAGCGATCGAGGCCGGCGGCGCGGGCGGCGGCGGTTCCCAGCGCGCAGTCGTTGTTGCGGAACCAGGGCGAGCGCGGCGGGTCGTCGGCGTGGCGCACCACGATTTCGCGGTACGCGCTGATCGCGGCGTCTCGGGTGTCGTGGACGTTCCACACGGCGCACGCAACACCGCCGCGGGTGAGGACGCGGGCGAACTCCGTGACGGCGGCGGCGGGGTCGAGCCAGTGCAGGCTCTGGGCGCAGAGGACCAGCGACTGCGAGGCGTCGTCGAGGGTGGTGCGCTCGCCGGTGGCGTCGAGCCAATGCACGCTCGGGCAACCGGGGCGCTCCGCGAGCCAAGCGGCGGTTTCTGCCTGTCCCGCTTCTCGCATGGCCCGGTTGGGCTCGACGGCGCTGACGCGGAACCCGCGTTCGAGCAGCAGGCGGGTGGAGATGCCGGTGCCGGCACCGATGTCGGCGGCGGGGGAGCCGCGGGGCACCCCGTCGGCGATGGCATCCACGGCGGCGGGGGGGTAGTGGGGGCGGTGCCGGGCGTAGTCGCCGGTGCGGTCGGAGAATCGGAGGGTGGGGTCCAACGGGAAATCCCTCGCGGAATGGGGAGAAACTGGCGGGAAGCGCAAAGGTCCGGTGAAACCGCCGGGAGGTGTAAGTCGGTGATTGTCCGGAGGTTGTACGCGGTTTTCGGGTTGGGTACACTCACTCCCGGCCGGGACGAAGCCGCCGAACAGCGACCATGCAGAAGTTCAAAAAGATCATCCTGATCCTGGGCCCGCTGGTGCTGGTGGCCAGCCTGGCGTGGGCGTGGTTCTCGGGGCCGAAAAGCCCGATGGCGGACTCCCTGGAGTTCGTGAACGTTGTCACGGGGGAACGGACCACATACTCGCTGTCGAAGGTCTACGCCATCCCGATGCTGACCGGCGACATGAAGCCTTTCCTGTTCCCGATCGAGACCAATGAGCAGGGGCAGGTGATCCTTCGGGAGCGCTATCGTCCCGCACTGTCGGACCTGATCAAGAAGAACCGCATCCCCAAGGACGGGCTGAAAGTGGACCTCGGGACGTTCGTCGTCGCCGGGGATTGAACCGCGAGGCTGCCCATGACCAACGCCATGAAACCCACTCTTTTGCACCGCCGCGGGTTCACGCTCGTGGAACTCTTGGTCGTCGTCGCGGTGATCGCGCTCTTGATCGGGTTGCTCCTGCCGGCGCTGTCGAAGGCGCGGCAGGCGTCATGGACGCTGGTCGCCAGCAGTATGTCGCGTCAGCTCGCCAACGGCGTGATCGCCTACTCCGAGTCCAACGACTCGTGGATCCCGGGCATCAACAGCTCGGGGCTGAAACTCTACGGGACCCTTGACACCGCGTACCAGGACCGGATGAACTCGTCCGGCGAGATGCCGGTGCAGATGTGGGACTGGATGACGCCGGCGCTCTGGGGCACGGACCTTCCGTCCGACCGGACGACCCGCCTGCGGGCGCTGCTCGAGCGGTTCTCCGACCCCGCGATGCGCCAGACCTCGATCGTGTTCTCTGGCAGCAGCGACCGCTGGTCGACGCTGGCGACCGAGGACGCTGCCAAGAACGGCCCGTTCCGCGGTGTGAGTTTCCTCATGCCCGCGACCTTCCAGTGGTTCGGGCGCGACATGGTCGGCTCGGAAAACTTCAGCGGCCAGGGCCTGGGCGAGATGCTCGCGGGTGACCGCCTGATGGGCTTTGCGTACCCGACGAACCGCTTCGCCGCCGGCCCGGTCATCACGACCAACGCGCGGTACCCGGTTCCTTCGTACCAGCCGCGGATGAGCTCGATGAAGAACGCCTCGCAGAAGGCGGCGGTGGCGACGGGTTTCCGTTACCTCGCCAACGGCCCGGGCGGCACGGTCGCCGACTTCGACGCCACGGCGCAGGGCGGCCTCTACGGCTCGTTCTGCAGCGCCGGCGCCACGCTGGGCCAGTCCACCGAGTACGGCGACGCCACCGGCGGCAACCCCAGCAACGGCCAGAACATGTCGCTGTCGTACCGGCACGCGGGCAAGCTGGTCATCGCGTTCTTCGACGGGCACGCCGACACCGTCTCGGCCCCCGACAGCCGCAACCCGACGTACTGGTACCCCTCGGGCTACTACTTCTCGGGCAGCACGAACCCGCGGAACGTCCACCCCGACGCGCTGCGGTTCTACAAGGCCGGCGACCGGATCAACTGACGCCGGTCACCGGAACCATGCGATCCGACGCCCGCGCCCGCCGCGGGCGTTTTCGCTTTCCGGGGTGCAAAGTCGGTATTCGTTTGGTATGCTGCGAACATGCTCGCCCGTGTTCAGTCATTCGTGCTGCAGGGCATCGATGCCTCGCCCTGCGAGATCGAGTTCGACATCGACCTCGCCGGGGGCAACAAGGAGGTTGTCGTCGGCCTGCCCGATGTGGCGGTGAAGGAGTCGCTTGAGCGGGTGC
>JAFLCM010000229.1 GCA_017303565.1 Planctomycetota bacterium | reverse complement strand
CTGCGGGTGGATGCCGGCGCCTGGCGCGGCCCACAGTTGGAAGGCGCGGGCGGGGAAGGTTGGGTTGAGGAGGGCGCCGGGGCTGGCGCTCAGCGCGCCGGCGACCTGGGTGCGGAACAAGGGGTCGGTGTCCCGCGGGATTTTGAGGACGGGCGCGACGCCCCAAGTGTTGCTCCAGGAGGATTGCACGGGCGCGAGGTCGGCGGTGTAGAGGGTGCGCTGGCGGGTGGTGTCGTAGGCGGAGAGGGCGTCGCTGGTGCTGGGGGCGGCGGCGGTGCTGTCCTGGGCGCGGGCGACGCCGGCGATGCTGATGAGCGCCGCGGCGGCGGCGCGGGGGAGCATCGTGGGGCGGTTGGGACGGCGGGTCATGGCTTGGGACGATAGCGCCGGGGTTTGGTCGCGCCGGGTGGAGACTTCTTCATCGGCGGAAGCGGGGGCGGGGTTTCCGCGGGGTCGGTGGGGACGTCGCCGAGTTTGAGGCGGACGGCGTGGACGGGGGCGCGGCAGCGGGAGATGAGGGCGGATTCGAGGCCCTCGCGGAGGGCGCGGTCGAGGTCGTAGCGGGTGGGGGCGTCGGCGACGATGACGGTGAGGACGCCGCGGGAGAGGCCTTCGACCAGGGTGCGGGAGAGGAGGTGGGGTGGGCAGGTGTCGGCCCAGGCGGAACCGGCATCGCCGAGGCGGCGCGCGGTGCGACGGGCGTCGTCGGAGACGGCGCGGAGGGCGGCGTCGATGGAGAGGTCACGCTCGGGGCGCAGCCGCGACTTGCGGAGGTTGTCGATCGCGCTGGCGAGGGAGCGGGGGTGCATCGCGAAGGCTCAGATCAGCAAAGCTGCAAAGCTCAAAATTGGATTGGATTCGTGGCCTTCAGGGGGCAATGACCCGGGGACGGGTCAGTGGCACGGGGCGCGGGCGGGGGTGACGGCTTCGACGGCGTTCTTGAAGATGGTGAGGCCGGGGGTGTCGCCTTGCTTCAGTTCCTCTGGGAGCGCGGTGGCGAAGGGGTGGTGGTGCCAGGAGAGATAGCGCTCGGGGTGGGGCATGAGGCCGAAGACGCGGCCGGTGGGGTCGCAGATGCCGGCGATGCGGTTTTGTGAGCCGTTGTCGTTGTCGATATATCGGAGGGCGACTTGGTGGTTGGCTTCGAGGGCGGCGAGCGTGGCGGGGGAGTCGGTGACGAAGCGGCCCTCGCCGTGGGCGATGGGGAGGGTCATGGCGGGGTTGGTGGCGCCGGTCGCTGGCCGGTGCTGGCTGTTGCGTGAATCTGCGCCCTCCTCAGCACCGGTCGGAGACCGGTGCCACCTGGAGGCGAGGCCTTTGGTCCAGATGCAGCGGCTGGATTCGACGGCTTCGACGCGGAGCCACTTGTCGATGAAGCGGTTTTGGATGTTGTCGGTGAGGGCGACGGTGGGGCGGGGCGGGGTGTGCGGCGTGGTGGAGGTGGCGGCCCCTCGCTGACGCTCGGGGTTCATTCCGGGGAGGAGGCCGACCTGGACGAGGACCTGGAAGCCGTTGCAGGCGCCGATGATGCATGCGCCGCGGTGGACGGCGTTGGCGAGGGGCTCGTAGAGGCGCTCGCGGAGGCGCATGGCGAAGACGCGGCCCGAGGCGACGTCGTCGCCGTAGGAGAACCCGCCGGGGAAGCCGATGAGGTCGTAGCTCTCGATGGCGGCCGGGTCGGCGATGAGGCGGTCGAGGTGGAGGAGGTCGCAGCGCTCGCAGCCAGCGAGGGTGAAGGCGCGGACCATCTCGGTGTCGCAGTTGGTGCCGGGGGCTCGGATGACGAGGGCGTGGGGCATGGGAGATTCACCGCGGAGGCGCGGAGGGCGCGGAGAGGAGAGAGTTACCAGTTGAGGGTGCCGAGGAAGGCTTGGCGGAGGTCGGAGGTTGCAATGCGGCAGTCAGGCGGCGAGTCGTTGCATCCATCGCCGCGCACACTCAGCTCTGCACTCGCGACGTTCAGACGCCCAATGGTCTTGAGTTCGCTGATTTGGTAGTCGTCCATCATGTCCCAGAGCCGAGCGTGGTTGGGGCCGCCCTGGGACCATTCTGGCACGAGCTGGACAACGTATAAGCCCTTCATCTCTGCAAATGCGGAGTCCACGATGTAGCCCCTGTCCTGCCACGCGAGAAATCCGTCCATCCATAGATCCAGCCCGACATCATCCCGTCCCGCGATTAGCATCTCCGCGACTGCGAGCAGCGCGCCGCCCTCGGAGGCGTCGTGCACTGCCATGACTGCGCCCTCTTGGATTAGGCGGTGCATGTATTTCGCCGCGAGAGCAAACTGCTGCAGGTTGAACGCGAACCGCTCTGCGTTTCGATCAGGCTGCCTCCACTCGGGAAAATCAACGCCAATCAATGCGATGTTCGAAACCTGATCCGGTCCGACTGACTTCAAATCCATCGTCACGCACTTGGTCACGTCAGGCACGATGCCCATGCCGGTGATGAGCAGCGTCGGGGGGATCTCGATGACGCGGCCGTCTTGAAGGCGGAGCTGGTTGTTGAGGGAGTCCTTGCCGCTGACGAACGGAGTGCGGTAGGCCTTGGCGGCGTCGTAGCAGCCTTCCGCCGCGCGGACGAGGCTCGCGAGATTTTCTGACTTGCCGCACGAGGGCCAGCAGAAGTTGTCGAGGATGGCGATCTTGTCCGGGTCGGCGCCGACGCAGACGAGGTTGCGGACGCATTCGTCGACGGCGGCGAGGGCGGCTTCGTAGGGGTCGCCGTTGTTGATGGGATCGCCCAGATGCACGGCCATGCCGCAGGCGATGGCGAGGCCTTGCTTGCTGCCGGGGACGGGCTGGATGACGGTGGCGTCGCCGGGGCCGATGCCGCCGGGGCCGACAAGCGGTTTTTGGATGGTGTTGCCGCGGACTTCGTGGTCGTATTGGCGGACGATCCAGCGCTTGCTGGCGATGTTGGGGTGGGCGAGGAGTTGGAGGAGGCGGGTGCGGAGGTCGGGGAGAGGGGAGTTGGGGAGGTGGCCAGTGGCCAGTGGGGCGGAACACGGCAACAGCGAGGCAGGTGCTTCTCCCCCACTGGCAACCTGGCCGCTGCCCACTGCCCCCGCACTCCACACCGCCTCGCGGGTGGGCATGGGGATGCCTTCGTGGAGGAAGTGCATCGACATGCGGGCGACTTCCTTGCCTTGGAAGTTCAGGATGAGTTCGGCGTTGTTGGTGCCGAAGTGGCCGAGGTCGGCGAGGAGGACGCCTTCTTCGTCGCAGATCTTCTGAAGGGCGGCGACGTTCTCCGGTGGCACGGCGAGGATGAAGCGTTCCTGGCTCTCGCTGATCCAGATCTCGTCGTATCGCAGCCCGGCGTACTTGAGCGGGGCGCGTTCGAGGTGGACCTCGGCGCCGAGTTTGGAGCCCATCTCGCCGATGGCGGAGGAGAAGCCGCCGGCGCCGCAGTCGGTAAGGCCGTGGAAGAGGGGAGAAGGCACTGGGCACTGGGCACTGGGCACTGGTGCTGTGCTCGAGATGTAGTCGCGGGCGCGGATGATGGCGTCGAGGGTTCTTTTTTCCTCGATGGCGTTGCCGATCTGGACGGCGTGGGAGAACTCGTCGGCGTGGGTGTCGGTGAGTTCGGCGCTGGAGAAGGTGGCGCCGTGGATGCCGTCGCGTCCGGTGCGTCCGCCGAGGGCGATGATGCGGTCGCCGGGCTTGGCGCCGCCGTGGACCATGTCGGCGCGCATGAGGCCGATGCATCCGCAGAAAACGAGGGGGTTTCCGACGTAGCGGTTGTCGAAGTAGACGGCGCCGCTCACGGTGGGGATGCCCATGCGGTTGCCGTAGTCGCGGACGCCGTCGACGACGCGGCTGAGGACGTAGCGGGGGGCGAGGACGCCCTTGGGGAGTGCGTAGGGTGCGGCTTCGCGGCGGGAGAGGGCGGCGGCGTCGAAGGTGCTGTTGCCCTGCTGCTCGGTCCAGTCGTCGGGGTAGGCGACGCAGAAGACGTCGGTGTTGGCGATGGGCTGGGCGCCGAGGCCGGTGGCGATGACGTCGCGGATGCATCCGCCGACGCCGGTGGCCGCGCCGCCGTAGGGCTCGATGGCGCTGGGGTGGTTATGGGTTTCGACCTTGATGCAGACGGCGTGGGTGTCGTCGAAGCGGATGACGCCGGAGTTGTCCTTGAAGACGCTGAGGGTCCAGTCGACGCCTTCCTGGATGAGTTCGAAGGTCGCGGCGGCGACGGTGCGCTTCAGGAGGTTGTCGATGGTGACGGAGCCGTCGGGGTTGAGGGTGTGGCCGGGGCGGTTGTGCCAGTTGATGCGGGAAACGGACCCGCTCGCTGACGCTCGGGGCTCTTGCTCTCGGTAGATGATCCGGCTTTTGAGGGTTTTGTGGACGCAGTGCTCGCTCCAGGTCTGGGCGAGGGTTTCGAGTTCGACGTCGGTGGGTTCGCGGGCGATGCGGCGGTACTCGGCCTGGATGGCCTTCATCTCGTCGAGGCTGAGGAAGAGGTGGCCCTCGCGCGAGAGTTTGTTGAGTTCGTCGTCGGTGCGTTCGCGGAGCGTGACGTGGCGGAGCGTCTGGTCGGCGGCGCGGGGGCGGGGGAACTCGCCGGGGCAGTGGGGCGCGGGGTGAGCGCCCTGGATGGCGGGGTTGAAGAGGAGGCGGCGGGCGACCTCGTCGGCCTGGGCGCGGGTGATGCCTTCGAAGTCGTAGCGGACGCCGGTGAGGGCTTGGACTTCGGCGACGCCGGTGAGTTCACGGACGGCGTCTTCGACGGTCTGGGCGGCGGGGTCCATCACGCCGGGGAGGGGGAGGATCTCGCCGATCCTGCCGGAGATGAGCACCGGCGCCAGCGACGCGCGGCCGTTCCGCGTGCATGGGCTGCCGGTGTATGGCGTCGACGGGTCGTGGGGCGTGATGCCGGACGACATGCGCGCGC
>JAFLCM010000228.1 GCA_017303565.1 Planctomycetota bacterium | reverse complement strand
GCCGTATCCTGAACACAGCCGCCCGGGCCTCCCACGCCTTCGGGTGCTGTTCGCACCCCTCCCGCTAGACTCGAAGGACACGTCCGCGAGCGTTTTCCCCCTTCCGAGCCGACCCGAACCCATGCCCACCACCGCACCCAGCACGAACACCGCCGCCCCCGTCCAGCACACGCCCGGCGGCGAGGTCTACGCCTCGGTGCTCGACATGATCGGGCACACCCCGATGCTCGAACTGTCGCGGATGTTCCCCGCCGGCTCCCGCGACAACCCCGGCGGCTGCCGCGTCTTCGCCAAGATGGAACTGCTCAACCCCGCGCAGTCCATCAAGGACCGCATCGGCCTCTCCATGATCGAGGGCGCCGAGAAGGACGGACGCCTGAACCCCAAGGGCAACCCGCCACCCACCATCATCGAGGCCACCGCCGGCAATACCGGCCTCGGCCTCGCCCTCGTCGCGGGCCAGAAGGGCTACCACCTCAAGGTCGTCGTCCCCGACAAGATGTCGCAGGAGAAGATCCAGCACCTCCGCGCCATGGGCGCCCAGGTCATCCTCGCCCGCTCCGACGTCCAGAAGGGCCACCCCGAGTACTACCAGGACGTCGCCGCCGACCTCGCGCGCCGCACCCCCAACAGCGTCTACATCAACCAGTTCAGCAACCAGGACAACACCAAGGCCCACTACGACACCACCGGCCCCGAGATCTGGGAGCAGATGGGCCACGACGTCGACGCGTTCATCTCCGGCGTCGGCTCCGGCGGCACCCTCACCGGCTGCGGGCGCTTCCTCCGCGAGAAAAACCCCAGGGTCCGCCTCGTCCTCGCCGACCCCATGGGCTCGATGCTCCACCCCCTCGTCAACGAGGGCAAGCACGTCCACGCCACCAGTTGGCTCATCGAGGGCATGGGCGAGGACTTCGTTCCCGACATCTGCGACATCAAACTCGCCGACGAGGCCGTCCCCGTCACCGACGCCGAAGCCTTCCTCGCCGCCCGCGAACTCCTGAGAACCGAGGGCGTCCTCGCAGGCTCCAGCACCGGCTGCCTCATGCACGCCGTGAAGGTCTTCCTCCGCAAGCAGACCAGGCCCCTCCGCGTCGCCACCTTCGCCTGCGACACCGGGGGCAAGTACCTGTCCAAGATGTTCAACGACTTCTGGATGATCGACAACGGGTTCATCCAGCGCGAACGCCGCAACGACCTCACCGACCTCGTCGCCCGCCGCCACGAGCAGCGCGAGGACTTCACGCTCGGCGAGGAAGAGCCCGTCAAGCAGGCCATCAAGCGCATGGGGCTCTACGGCGTCTCGCAGATGGTCGTCATGGACGCGCGCGACAAGGTCGCCGGCATCATCGACGAGGGCGACATCCTCCTCGCCGTCGCCGCCGACAACGCCAACTTCGACCGCCCCGTCAGCGACTTCATGACCCGGCGCCTCGAGACCATCCGACCCACCGCCAGCATCAACGACCTCATGCCCATCTTCCGCGCCGACCGCGTCGCCATCGTCGTCGATGAAAAGGGCGAGTACCACGGCCTGATCACCAAGATCGACCTCATCAACTACCTCCGCGCCAAGATCACCCGCTGATCCCCGAGGCATCACCACGCCACGGACGGGCGAGCCACTTCCACAGCCACGAACGCGACCACAGGGAGCACCCCCATGCACGTCCCGCCCGACAAACTCCGCCCCGCCACCCGCGTCATCCACGCCAACCAGCACGTCGAACCCGTCACCGGCGCGGTGATGCCCCCCATCTTCACCAGCAGCACCTACGCCCAGGAGTCGCCGGGCGTCCACAAGGGCTTCGAGTACTCCCGCTCGCACAACCCCACCCGCTACGCCCTCGAGCGCCTCATCGCCGGCCTCGAAGGCTCGACCATCACCGAGGAACAGGACCCCTCCTGCGGCGGCTTCGCCTTCTCCTCCGGCCTCGCCGCCATGGCCACCGCCCTCGAACTCTGCGACGCCGGCGCCCACGTCATCAGCATGGACGACGTCTACGGCGGGACCAACCGCCAGTTCTCGCGCGTCCGCGCCCGCTCCCAGGGCCTGAAGGTCTCGTACGTCGACCTCACCAACCCCGCGGCCTTCGAGGCCGCCATGAAGCCCGACACCGCCATGGTGTGGATCGAGACCCCGACGAACCCCACCCTCAAACTCGTCGACCTCGCCGCCATCTCGAAGATCGCCCACCGCGTCAACCCCCGGTGCCTCGTCGTCTGCGACAACACCTTCGCCAGCCCCATCAACCAGCGCCCCCTCGACCACGGCTGCGACATCGTCCTGCACTCCTGCACCAAGTACCTCAACGGGCACTCCGACTGCGTCGCCGGCGCCCTCGCCGTCAAGGACCTCGAACTCTGCAAGCGCGTCCGCTTCCTGCAGAACGCCGTCGGCTCCGTCCTCGGGCCCTTCGATTCCTACCTGGTGCTCCGGGGCATCAAGACGCTCGACGTCCGCATGGCCCGCCACAACGAGAGCGGCATGAAGGTCGCCAAGTGGCTCGAGCAGCACAAGGGCGTCGAACGCGTCGTCTACCCCGCCCTCGCCAGCCACCCGCAGCACGCCATCTACCAGAAGCAGATGCTCGGCGCCAGCGGCATGATCACCTTCTTCATCAAGGGCGGACTCGACGAGGCCCGACGATTCCTCGAAACCGTCCGCGTCTTCGCCCTCGCCGAGAGCCTCGGCGGCGTCGAATCGCTCGTCGACCACCCCGCCATCATGACCCACGCCAGCGTCCCGCCCGACCAGCGCGCCGCCCTGGGCATCTCCGACGCCCTCATCCGCCTCAGCGTCGGCATCGAGGACGTGCAGGACCTGATCGACGACCTCGACCGGGCCTTGAAGGCCGCGGTCGGCTCAATGGCGGTCCCGGCTTCCAGCCGGTGAGGCCCGATGCGCGGCAGCGGAGCGGCGAATCATGCCCGATCCGATCCCGACCATCCTGTGCGCCCTCGCGTACCTCACGGCGCTGACGCTGCTGATCGTCTTCCGCGGCCGCCCCCGCGTGTCATGGGGCGTGGCGATCGGCCTGCTCCTGGTCGTACCGTGGATCACCGCGCTCAAACTCGCGTATAGCAGCCAATCGAGCGGGCTTGCGGGGTTCTTGGCTGTTCTGCCCGCGGCGCTCCCTTCAGCACTGCCGGCGCTGCCGGTGTTCGGCGCTCCGGCGATTGGAAAATGGCTCAACGACAGCCGCCCGGTGACTTGGGGAGTCGTGTCGTGCGTGCTGACGACCGGCGTGCTGATGACGACGGTGATGAGCGTCGACCTCAGAGCCGACGCCGTGAACTCGCTCGGGCTCCTGTTCGGCCCGGTGCTCGTGTGGGTTGCCGGGGTGATCCTCGGACTGCTCGGAGCCGGCGCAGGCCTGATCGTGAGCCGAGGCAAGCGCCGAGCGGCCAGCGCTTGAAGGTGCGGCTTCTGCTCGGCGCCCGTGCCACGCCCGTGAACACCGCGAGATACCCTTCACCCTCTCCGCCGGCACGCGCGTCGGCTGACCCAAGATGAACCACGCACTCCGCATCATCGACGCCAACGCCAACCGCGCCCGGGAAGCCCTGCGCGTCATGGAGGACGCCGCGCGGTTCATTCTTGACGATGAATCCCTGTGCGCCGCCCTGAAACAGGCCCGTCACGAACTCGCCGATGCCCTGCGCGAGATCGGCGCCGACAACGCCCTCGCCTGGCGCGACACGCAGGGCGACGTCGGCGCCGCTGTCACCGCCACCGGTGAGTACCAACGCGAGGGGGTGCGCGCCGTCATCCTCGCCGCCGGCAAGCGCCTCAGCGAGGCCCTCCGCAGCATCGAGGAGTACGCCAAGACCATCGAGCCGCCCGACGATCACGACACGGGAGAGTTCGTCATCGTCTGCGGCGACGACGGGTGCGCGCCGGGCGGACACGCCGTCGGGGGCGCCCGCGCCTTCGAGTCGCTTCGCTACCGGTGCTACGACCTGGAGCGCGACCTCGTGCTCGCCCTCGGCGCGGCAAGCAGGCCCCGCTGGCGGCTCTGCGTGATCCTGACCGAAGCGCTCTGCACGCACCACCCGTGGCTCGAAGTCGCCCGGCGTGCCGTTCGGGCCGGCGCGGACTGCCTGCAACTCCGCGAGAAATCACTCGACTCCCGCGAACTGCTCGAACGCGCCCGCGCCCTCGTCGCCGTGGCCCGCGAGAGCGCTACGGCCTGCTCCGTCATCATCAACGACCGCCCGGACATCGCCCTGCTCAGCAAGGCCGACGGCGTCCACCTCGGCCAGTCCGACATGAGCGTCCGCGACGCCCGGCGCATCCTCGGCACGGACGCGCTCATCGGCGTCTCGACCGAACGCATCGAACAGGCCCGCGCGGCCCTGCGCGACGGCGCCGACTATCTCGGCGTCGGCCCCATGTTCCCCACCACCACGAAAGACAAGCCCCGCCTCGCCGCACCCGCCTATTTGCGCGAGGCCCTCACGCACACGCCCGAACTGCCCCACGCCCTCGCGATCGGCGGCGTCACGCCCGAACGCATGAACGACCTCCACGCCGCCGCGGGCGCGCCCTTGGGCGATCGCTGGGGCGTGGCCGTCTCAAGCGCCGTGTGCGCCGCGGGCGACCCCGGTGCGGCGTGCGCGGCCTTCCTTACACCGGCACAACCCTGACGCCCGAGGGCGAGAAGCCGTGCTCGTCGAAGAGCATCACCTCGTTCTCAGCGCCCGGCTTGATCCACGATTCGGGGATCGGGAAGACGGTCTGCGGCCCGACCGCCTTGCCGGTGGCGGTGGCGGTGAAGTAGCGCCCGAGGTTGTAGCCGTTGATGAAGGCGACGCCCTTGCTCAGGCCGTGGGTGTCGAGCGCCAGCGCGGGCAGGGTCGAACCGTTGTGAGGGGTGGGCGTGAAGTTGGCGCGGTACCACGCCGGGCCGCCGGC
>JAFLCM010000227.1 GCA_017303565.1 Planctomycetota bacterium | reverse complement strand
CCCGGCGCAGCCAGCTCTCGCTGTCGGCCCGCACGTCCTCACGCTCCGCCAGCAGCGCCGCCCGGTCGCCGTCCGACACCCCCGATTCGCCGTGCAGTCCAGCGTCGATCACCACCCCCGCCTCGCCCAGCCTCCCGCTCGCACGAAGTTCCCGCGCCTGCTTCAAAAAGTCATACCCCGGCAGCACGCTCAGTTGCAGCCGCGCCAGCCGCGCACCCGTGTCCGCGCTGAACGACCACAGAAGCACCACCGCCACCAGCAGCCGCGCCGCCCCCCACTTGCACCGCCACGCCAAAAGCCCCCACCTCACGGCGTCGCTCCCGCCGCGCCGGAACCAGCCCCAATCGACCCGGCCTCCCCCGCGAACCGCACCTCCACCGCCGTTCGCTCGCCCGCCACCGCCTTCACCAGCGCCTCCACCCGGTCGCGCGTGGCCCGCTGCACCAGCTCCGCATCCGCGGGCGTGAGCGTCATCTCCCGCGCCGCCTGGTACAGACCCTTCCGCGCCAGCCCCAGCCGGTACTCCCCCGCCACGCTCCGCAGCCGCGCCCACCCGACATTCACCTCCGACCTCTCCGACTCCCCCAGCACCTCCGTCGCCAGCCGCCGCGGCCTCGGCACCATCACCACCATCGCCCCCCCAAACGGATCGACCCGCACCGCGCTTTCTTCAAGGTTGGACAGGTCCGTCCCGAAGTACACCCGCACCGGTGCGCTCACGCTCGCCGAAACATCCCCGCGCCAACTGCTGTCGGCGGACTGCGCCGTCACGCTGGTGTCCAGCGCCACCGTGATCAGACTCGCCATCGTCACCGCGCGGTGAACGTTGATCTCCGGTCGGGGCGCGCCGCTCGCCGCCAGCCGGTCGTCCACCAGCGCCGCCCGCAGCACCGCCCGCTGCTGGCTCCACAACAGCCCCGCAGTCCCGACGAAAACCGCCAGCGCCAGGCCGGCCATCCAGCCCGTGCCGCCGACGCCCTGTCCGGCCTTTGGTGCCCGCTCCATCGCCACAGCCACCCTTCACACGAGCAAAGTCCCCCGAAAAGGCCCCTGTTCATCGGCGATACCGCCACGACCGGCTGACGGATTCAAGCCCCTTCATCCTCCCTACCATTCCCCGTGCAGCACTGGCAGCCCTCACTCCCAGAGTCGTACCTCAAGGCCACGCCCGACCAGCTGCGCGAGGCCATCGACGCCCGCCGCAAGGAACTGGGTCAGCGCCTCGTCATCCTCGGTCACCACTACCAGACCGACGAGGTCATCCGCCACGCCGACTTCACCGGCGACTCGCTCAAACTCAGCCAACTCGCCGCCAAGCGCGTCGCCGAGCAACGCGCCGAGTTCGTCGTCTTCTGCGGCGTCCACTTCATGGCCGAATCCGCCGACCTCCTCGCCCCCGAGGGAACCAAGGTCATCCTCCCCGACCTCTCCGCCGGCTGCTCGATGGCGGACATGGCCCAGTACGACGACGCCCTGACCGCCTGGGACACCATCCACGCCACCCTGAAAAAACAGGGCTGGAAGGGGCGGGTGATCCCCATCACCTACATCAACTCTTCCGCCGCCATCAAGGCCTTCGTCGGCCGCAACGAGGGCATCTGCTGCACCTCCTCCAACGCCGCCGCCGTCTTCGACTGGGCCATGAAGGGCGGCGTCAAGCCCCGCAAGAAGGGCGAGTCCATCAAGGTCCTCTTCCTCCCCGACCAGCACCTCGGACGCAACACTGCCAGCGCCGCCGGCATCGACGCCGCCTCCGAAACCACCCTCTACGACCCGCGCCTCGCCCACAAGGGCGATCCCCTCGGCGGCTCCACGCCCGAGGCCATGCTCGCCGCCCAGGCCATCCTCTGGGCCGGGCACTGCTCGGTCCACAAACTCTTCCGCCCCGAGCACTGCAAGCAGGTCCGCGAGCGCCACAAAAAGGCGACCATTCTCGTGCACCCCGAGTGCTGCAAGGAAGTCGTCGACCTCGCCGACCTCAGCGGCTCCACCGAGTTCATCATCCGCACCATCGAGCACGCCAAGCCCGGATCGACCTGGTTCGTCGGCACCGAGGTCCACCTCGTCAACCGCATCGCCGAAGCGGCGCGCGACCGCGGCGTGTCGGTCCACATCCTCTCCGACTGCCAATGCCTCTGCACCACCATGTACCGCATCGACCAGCCCCACCTGTCGTGGTGCCTCGACCAGATCGCCCATGGAAAAGTGGTCAATCAGGTCACTGTCCACAACGACGCCCGAGGCCCAGCGCTGGACGCCCTGAACCGGATGCTGGCGCTCAGCCCTGCGGGCCGCGCCGCCCCCTCCCTCGCCGCCGACTGACCCGTTCCGGTGCCGACTTGGCACGGGCAGCCCCGTACCATTCGCGGCTATGAACGCACAGGCCGCGCCGACCGCTCAACCCATCCGCCGCCCCCTCCTGAAGAAGGTCGGCGTGGTGCTCGTCGTCCTCCTTCTCGCCCTCGGGCTGTTGGTGGCGTTCGCCCCGGCGCTCGCCTCCCGCTTCGGACGCGGTGTGGTCGAAAGCAGCCTCAACCAGGGTATCGCGGGCAAGTACACCCTCGACCGCCTCATCGTCACCTGGTCGGGCCCGCAGGAGGTCGGCCCGCTCCGCCTCGCCGACCCCTCCGGCGCGCCGGTCCTCGAAGCCAACGTCAAGGTCGCCGGAAGCCTGCTGGGACTGCTCACGTCGGGCTTGAACCTCGGCGAGATCGAGACCCGCTTCACCGCCGACGTCAAGCAGATCCCCGCGCCCTCCGGCAAGGGCTTCACCACCAACCTCGAAGAAGCCCTCCGTCAAACCGGCGCCGCCGGCTCCGGCGCCCCCACCCCCGGCCCGCACCAGCCCGGCCAAGCCCCCACGGCGCAGGCCCCACTCAAACTCCCCGCCGGCCTCTCCGCAAAACTCCGCCTTCTCGATTCCCGCGTCACCTACACCGGTCAGGTCTCTCCGGGCGCGCCCGTCAAGACCGTCGGCCTGACCGCGATCACCGCCGTGGCCGATGTCGCCGTCGGCAAGCCCGTCTCGATCAACGCCACCGCCAACACGCTCAACAACCAGCGCGCCCTGACCCTCAACCTGACCGCCACCGACATTTCGACGCCCGACGGCGTGCTGACACTCGACAAGGCCGCTGCCGAACTCGACGTCGAGGGCGCGATCCCCGCCGACCACCTCGAACTGATCGCCGCCCGCTCGGGCGCCGCCCCCGCCCAGGCCTCTCAGCCCGATCCCCCGGCCCGCATCGGCGCGAAACTTCGCCTTCAGAACGGGCGACTCACACTCGCCGACCCTTCGCGCCCCGCGTTCATCGAGTTCCGCCCCCCCGCCGCCCTTCTCGCCGCCGGGGCCAACGCCCCGCTGCGCGTCAGCCTGCGTCCCGACGTTTCCTTCATCGTTGAATCCCTCGACCTGCCGGTCCCCATCGGGCGCTCGAGCGCGCCCGACTTCCGACGCGCCGCCCTCACCGCCCTCATCCGCGGCACCCGCACCGCCGGCGATGTGGCGGTGCCGGGGCCGAACGGATCGGGCGACTTCCAGCCCTTCGCGGTCGAGCCCTTCGAACTTCGCCTCGCCGCGAAGGACCTTGCCGAAGGGATCGGCCTGCTCGGCTCGCTCAACATGACCTACGCCGGCTCTTCCGCCGGTCAGGTGATCGTCGACGCCACCGCCGCCGAACTGCTCGACGCCGCCGGCTCGCCCCGCACCAGCGGACCCGGACGCATGCGGGCCCAGGTCGTCATCAAGAACGTCCCGACCCCGGTGCTCCAGCCCTTCGCGCAGGGCGCGAACCTCGACCTCGCAGAGCTCTTCGGCCCCATCCTCGGCGCCGACATCCGCATGGGCATCGTTGGGCCGATGCCCGGCAGCGTCTCACTCGCGGGCCAGTCGGCCGCCACCACGCCGACCAATGTCGCCCCCGCGAAGCCCGAGGGCGCGCCGTCCGATGCGCCCTACCTCGCCGGCGTGATCGCCAGCGAGAAGACCAACGCGTGGTTCGACCTCTACCTCGACGCCGACCGCCTCCGCTCGCGCAGCGAGGGTGTGAAGGTGCAGACCGCGGCCCTCGGCGCGCTCCTCCGCCGCTTCCTCCCCGCGGATGCGGGCATCGCGGTCGAGGGCGACGGCATCGCCTCCATCATCGCCAACGACTTCGAGATCCCCGGGGCGCTCAACTCCGCCAACGGGCCCGACCTCGCCCGCGCCAGGGGCGACGTCCAGTTCATCGCCGGCGACGTGCGCCTCACGCCCAAGGGCGCGACCGCGCCCATCGGCGTCGTGAGTCTCGACACCCGCGTCACCCTCGCCCCGGGCAAGAACCCCGTCCTGTCGATGCGCCACGTCGTGGAGCACATGGGACGCCGCGCCGAGGCCAAGGGCAGCCTCACCATCAACTCGCTGTACGCCGCCGACACCAGCGCCCCCGGCGGCGTGCGTCTGACCCTCGACAAGGCCCGCCCCGAGGGCACCATCACCGTCGAGAACCTGCCCTCATCCCTCGCGACGCTCGCGGGCGAGCAGGGCGCGGGGATCGCGAAAGCGGCTCTGGGCGACAGCGCCGGGCTGGTGATCGAGGCGGCCCCCGACCCCGCCAACGCCGCAGCCTCGTTCCTCACGCTGAAACTCACGAGCGCCAACGCCGACGCCAACGGACGCTTCGTCTTCGCCGACGCCAGAGTCCGCACCGACGACGCGGGTTTCACGCTCTCGCTCGCCCGGCCCGCCGAGGTGCTTAACGCCGCGCTCAACCCGCCCGGCAAGCCCGCCGCCTCGGTCGCCGTCGACGGAACCTCACCGCTGACGCTCCGCCTCAGCGGCATGAACGCCCCGCTCCGTGAGGGCTCGATCGACCCGGCGAAACTCGGCGCGCGCCTCGCGCTCGCGGGCGATTCGCTGGGCGTCACGCTCGCCGCGCCCGGGCGCGCC
>JAFLCM010000226.1 GCA_017303565.1 Planctomycetota bacterium | reverse complement strand
CGCCCACGATGCGCGGCGACTTCCCCGGCTCTCAGTTCGACTTCGACGCCACCGTCACCAATCCCAGCGTCGCCGCCACCGCCCCGGCCCCGGTCATCACCGACTTCAACGGCATCCAGGCCTTCGCCGGCCACCGCGACGACCCGTTCTTCTTCAACAACGTCGGCTTCGCCCGCTTCCGCGCCGGTGCGGCCAACCCGTTCGGCAACGCCGTCGACGGCTTCGCCGGCACCAACACCTCCGCCATCATCATCGAAGCGCCGATCGCCACCATCACAGGCGGCCCCCGCGCCTTCCAGGCCTGGGGCGCCACCGACCGGCGTCGCACCGTCGTCCGGCGCAGCGCCAGCGGCAAACTCGAGAAGGGCTCCGGCCCGTGGGAGCAGGTCGAGCGCACCGGCAACCCCGCCGTCTCCACCGCCTTCATCGCCCGCCCCAACCGTGACCGCTTCAACATCATCGGCCCCAACCGCGACGCCCGGGACTTCGGCGCCGAGATCGGTGCCTCGCTCACCGCCTACGGCACCAACGCCCAGAACCAGGCCATCCTCGCCAGCGTCGCCATCCCCGACACGCTGAAGGTCAACCTCGACAACGCGCCCGGCTTCCCCAACGGCCGCCGCCCTCAAGACGACGTGATCGACACGCTCTTCTTCTTCATCTTCAACCAGCCCAGCACCCCGCCCACCGACAACGTCCCCGCGAACGACAAGGCGTTCCTCAACGCCTTCCCGTACCTCGCCGCCCCGTTCCAGCCGGCGTAAGTCTCGGCCGCCGCGCCCGCTCGACCATGATCGCAGTGGGCCGACCCGCCCGGATCTGCTTCACAACAAGAGTCCGTCCATGACCACTAAAGCCGCCTTCGCCGCCGCCGTCATTCTCATGACGGCGGCGTTTGTTTCCGCCCACCCCAACCACGCGCCCGATGCCGGTGCCGCCCCAATCGAGGACGCCCGCCGCGAGGTGCTCAACTGGACCACCCGCGCCGCCGCCAACCCCGGCGACGCGTCGGTCCACACCCGCCTGGGGCAGGCTCACCTGGCATTGGCGCGGCGCACCACCGACCACGCCGACTTCGCCCGCGCCGAAGCCGCCTTCCGGCGCGTCCTCGAGATCGAGCCGGCAAACTTCTGGGCGCCCTACGGCCTCGCCTACGCCCTCGTCGGGCAGCACCGCTTCAAGGAGGCCCTCGACTCCGCCCGCGTCGTCGCCACCCACGAGCCCACCGAACCCGAGGTGCTCGCGCTGCTCGCCGACATCCACCTCTCGCTCGGCAACAACGCCGAGGCCCTCGCCATCTCCCGCCACCTGGCCGAGGCCAACATCACCCCCGAAACACTGGCCCGCGTCGCCCTCGCCCAGCACGCCTCGGGCGACCTCGACGGCGCGATCGCCACGATGGAGGACGCCCTCGAGGCCGGACGGCTCCTCGAATCCACCGATGCGCTCATGGCCTGGGTCCGCTCGATGCTCGGCGATTTCGCGCTCGACGCCGGCGACCTCGCCCGCGCCCGCGCCGAGTGCGAGGCGGCGCTGCTGCTCGACCCCGCCTGCCACCACGCCCAGTGGCGACTGGCCCAACTCGACCTCCGCGACGCCCACGCCGACAGCGCTCGCGACCGCCTCGTCGCACTGGTCGACAAGGTGCCCAAGCCCGTCTACTTCGAAACCCTCGCCAAGGCCTGCGCCGCCACGGACTCGCCGGACGCCATGGCCAAGGCCACCGCCGCCCTGGACCGCGCCGAGAAGGCGATGCTCGCCGAGATCGACGCCAAGGGCCTCGGGCACTTCCGCGAACTCGCGGAGTTCTGGATCGAGCACCCCGCGGGATCGGAACTCGCCGCTCGCACGGTGGAACTCGCCCTCCGCGACGTGACCGAAGTGCGTCAGGACCCCGGCGCGTTCGACACCGCCGCCTGGGCGCTCTACAAGGCCGGGCGCACCAGCGAGGCGCTGCCCTTCGCCCGACAGGCGGTCCTCCGCAACCCCGGCAGCCGCGCCTTCGCCGCCCGCGCCGGCATCGTGCTGCTCGCCAACCAGGACATCATCGAGGGCCGACGCCTGCTCGCCTCCGCGCTCCAGCGACCCGACGCCCTGACCCCCGCCCTCGCCGAAGAAGCCCGAAAGGCCCTCGAGGGCTCAGACGCCAAGGCCCCCGCCGCGACGCTACCGTCCTCACGATGAACCGAGGGTCCGCGGCATCGCTGATCGCCGGCATGCTCATCGTCGGAGCGCTCTCGCTGTTGCTGCGCTCCACGCCCTCGCCCGCGCCACGGCCCGGTCCCCCCGGCCGCGCACCCACCGCCGCCACCACATCATCGCCGCAGAACATCCCGGACTGGCCCGACAACCGCCGCTCGGCCCCGCGGGCCCTGTCGCTCACCCCCAACGAGCCCGTCGCCCGTGTCATCAACACGCCCACCGGCCCACGCTGGGCGTCGATCATGCAACTCGACGACGACGAGCTCCCGGGCAGCCCCGAACCCTCCGACCTCGACGACGACCACCCCGGCGCGTACTGGGCGAGCGCGGGGTTCGCCACGCTCCGCGAAGTCCTTATCGCCCACGGCGTCGACGCCGACTCCGCCTGGTGCGACCCCACCTCCGGCGAGATCACCGCCTACGAGCGCCTGCCCACCGGCGGGCGCCGCTTCATCAGCCTCTCGCCCGACCCCGTACCCGGCGACCTCAACGCCGACGACGCCGCCGACCTCGAAGACCTCAACCTCTTCCTCGACGCCATGGGCAAAGGCTCGCCCATCGCCGATGTGAACGACGACGGCCGCATCACCAGCGAGGACGCAGCCCTCTACCTGCGATCCTGGGTCACGGCGCGGTAGCGCCGGCGCTCTCGCGCCACTTCGCCGCCTCGGCCGTATGCCCGCCCTGTTCGAGCAACTGGAACACCGCGTCGATGAGGCGAGGATCGTCCCGTGTCGCCTTCCGCGCGACCTCGAAATGCCCCATCGCCTCGCCGACCTTCCCAAGATCGACGAGCATCCGCCCCAGCAGGAACCGCCGCTCGCCCGACGCCGGGTCGTGCTTCACCGCCGCCCGCATCTCTTCCGCCGCGCCCGCGAGGTCCTGCCTGATCTGCAGCAGCCCCATCGCCAGCCCCGCGCGGGCGGGCGCGTGCGACGGCGCCTCCCCCGCAGCCTTCGACAGCCGCGCCAGCGCGTCATCCGGACGCCCGAGCGTCCCCAGCGCCCACGCCGCGATCATGTGCGTCCGAGCCCGCGCCACCCGGTCCCACCACATCGGGCCGATCTTCGTGAGAGCCTCATCGGCGTCCTTCAGCACGTCCTCGGCACGGCCGGTGCCCATCCACTCCGCGGCCCGCAGCTCCCGCACCGCCCAGAACTCCGGGCGCCGCGTGAGAAGGTCGTCGATGAACGCGGCGCGCTCGGCGACCAGCCCCCGCCGCGCCATCACCCGCGCGATGTCCGCCGCCAGTTCATCCTGCTCGCCCAGCCTGCCCGCGATCAGCCGCAGCGACGCCTCCGCCCCCTCCGCGTCGCCCACCATCAGTTTCATGAGCGCGGCGTTCCGCTCCACGAACAGGTTGTCCAGCAGCGCAATCCCCCCGCGACCCATCGACGCCGCCCTGGCATAGTGCCCCAGCGCCGCCCTCGCCGCCTCCGCCTTCTCCGCCTCGGGCGTCGCCGGCTGCGCCGACAGCAGCAGGTTCTTGTCCATCGCCGCCTTGTCGTACAGCCGGTTGCCGATGGTCACGTGCCACGTCACCACCCCCGTGTGCGCCACCAGCGCCAGCAGCAGCGCCGTGCCGGCGACGAACGCCGCCCCCGCGGGACGCAGCCGCCCCGACCGCTTCATCTGCAACCCGAACGCCCGCGCGTCCCGCCGCGTCAACGCCACCCACGCCTTCCACGCCACGAACGTCACCGCCATCGCCACGCCCATCGCGAACAGAATCGGAAACAGCTCGTACGCCCCCCGCACGCTCCAGAACGTCCCGAAGAAAACCAGCGTCAGCCCGACCTCCTGCCCCAGCGTCAGGTCGTACACCCGCGCCGCCTTCACCCGCGCCGCCTCGCGCGGCTTCTTCACCAGCACCGCCGGCCTCGCGAACCCGTACCGCAGTGCATCGTTCGGGCACACGCTCACGCAGTCGAGGCACTTCATGCACCCCGGGCTGACCACCATCCCGTACCGGTCGATCTCCTCGTGAACCCGCACGTTGCTCGAGCACACCGCCGTGCAGTGCCCGCACCCCTCGCACCGGTCGTGGTCGACGATGATCCGCCCCGGGCTGAACCGGTCCAGCGGCGTGAAGAACCCCCCGTACGGACACCCGTACGTGCAGAACGCCTTCGCCCCCAGCATGTACACCACCAGGAACGCGCACACCAGGACGAACGGGATCGCCACCCCGACCGACGCGAACGTCGCCCAGAAGTCGTCCGTGATGAAGTGCGGGATGAACCCGTGCGCCGGCAGCGGGAACGGCCGCCCCAGCACCTCCAGCGCCCACGGCGCGTGCCGCTCCGCCAACGGCCACACCACCTCACGCTTCAGCGTCGGCCAGATGAACATGTAGAACGCCAGCACAAACGGCGCCCACATCAGAAGCCGCGAACGGAACGGGTGCGGACGCACACCCACCTTCTTGAGCAGCCACGCGCACAGGTCCTGCAGCGCCACGATGTGGCACGTCCACCCGCACATGAACCGCCCGAACACCAGCTGCAGCAGCAGCGCCGACGCGAAGAACACGAACCCCGCGTTCACCAGCCCCTGCTCCAGCGTGAACGCCGTCTCCGAAGGCTCCACCGGCGTCAGCGTGTCCCCCCGGAACCACCACCACGCGATGTGCCCCGCCATCAGCACATGCACCAGCGTCAGCAGCAACGCACGCCGCCCCGAAGACTTCGACTTCCGCGGCCCCGACCCCGCCAACACCGGCAGCGACACCCCACGC
>JAFLCM010000225.1 GCA_017303565.1 Planctomycetota bacterium | reverse complement strand
TTCAACCCGCGCTCCGGCTCGCTCCGCGGCATCCCCCTCGCTTCCCCCGGCCCGACCATCATCATGATGTGCGGCCTGCAGGGCTCGGGCAAGACCACCACCTGCGGCAAACTCGCCGCCTACTTGCGGAAGCGGAATCGGTCGGTGCTCGTCGCGGCGGCGGACCTGCAGCGCCCCGCCGCGGTCGAGCAGCTCCGCACCGTCGTCGAGCAGGTCGCCTCCGAGGCCCCCGGGAACGCCGCGATCGAGTTCTACGGCGAACCCGAGAAGGCCGCGGCCTACGGCAAGGCGGTCGGCGTCGCCGTCGACGTGTGCCGCAACGCCGTCAAGGTCGCCCGTGAGCGCAAGATCGACACGGTCATCCTCGACACCGCCGGGCGTCTGCACATCAACGACGACCTCATGGGCGAACTGGCCGGCGTGAAGAACGCGACCGTCCCCCACCAGGTTTTCCTGGTCGTTGACGCGATGACCGGCCAGGACGCCGTGAACTCCGCCCGCGCGTTCCACCAGCGGCTGTCCGTCGACGGCGTCATCCTCACCAAGTTCGACTCCGACACCCGCGGCGGTGCGGCCCTGACGGTCCGCAGGGTTACCGGCGCGCCGATCAAGTTCATCGGCACCGGCGAGAAACTCGACCAGATCGAGGAGTTCCACGCCGAGCGCATCGCCGGGCGGATCCTGGGCATGGGCGACGTGGTCTCGCTCGTCGAACGCGCCCAGGAGCAGGTGAGCCAGGAACAGGCCGAGGCCATCGCCGACAAGATGGCCAAGGGCCAACTGACCATGGAGGACTTCCTCGACCAGCTCCGCTCGCTGCGCCGCATGGGCCCGATGAAGCAGCTCCTGGGGATGCTCCCCGGCGTCGGCTCGATGCTGAAGGACGTCGAGATCGAGGAGAAGCAGCTCGACCGCCTCGAGGGCATGGTCCACTCCATGACACCGCAGGAGCGCAAGGACGTTTCGATCTTCAATCACTCGCGGCGCAAGCGCGTGGCGAAAGGCTCGGGCGTGAAGGTCGAAGAGGTGAACCAGCTCGTCAAGCAGTTCGAGACCGTCAGCCGAGTGACGAAGCAGATGGCCGGGCTGGGCGTCATGGGGCGCGTGAAGGCGATGAAGGAGATGCGCTCCCTCGCGGGCGCGGGCGGCATGCCCGGGATGCCGAGCCTCGGCGGGCTGCCGGGCTTCGGCGGCGGCAAAGGCTCGACCCGCGTCGAGGTACCCAAGGGGCGGTTCAAGAAGAAGAAATAGCCCGGACCAACCCGCGACGCCTCTCGACCCCCCCACTCACCGCCGACGCCGGACACCCACGCACACGCCGGCCAGCAACGCGCCGCCGAATCCCGGCGTCGGCACGGTCGTTGCGCGTACGTAGATCTCCCACGCGGTGCCGCCGTTGAACGTGGCGTTGACGCCGCTCACGGTCCGCCCGACGCGCTCCAGGTAGTAGTACTGACCCCAAAGTCCGCCGGCGTTCGAGGCGTTCTCGATGCCGAACTTCACGGCACCGAGTTGCCCGTTCGGGCTGACGACTCCGAAGTCTCGCACGTTGATGAATAGCCCATCGGTCACCGGGGCGGAGGACCCGGGCCGGAGCGTGATCTGCGCGAGGAAGATGCGGTTCAGCGAGCCGCTGTCGACGAACCCGCCGCCAACGGCCACGTTGTACCACGTCCCACCGCAAGCGCCGGCCAGGAACGGCCCGCTGCTCCCGGTCGGCGGGTTGAAGCCGGTCGGGCCGGAAGACTGGTACCCGTCGGCCGACGACGATGTGCTGGAGGCGAGCGTCGGCCCGTTCGCGTCCAGCGCGAGATACGTGTCGAAGCCGAGCGAAGGGATGGAGAACACGGCGTTCGGTGTCGGGGGCGTGTTCCCACCAACGGTGCTCTGGTACGCGGGGAGCGCGGGGCTCCAGGTCAGCGGCGCGCCGAACGTCCCGCCGGGGATCAGGCCGGCGTCAACCACATTGACCCCGAACGCGGACTGGGCGTCAGCGGAGCGGGCGGCGCCAAGACCGGCCAGAACGCAGAACGCCACGGCGCAGGACCCGGCACGGGCCAAAAGGACGTGTTTCATGATTCCCTCGCTGGAAAATCAGACTCGGATCGCAGGAGCCCTCCTCGGCCCAAACGTCCGATGAAACCATACCTCGAAAACGTCGCATCACGCGGAGTTTCTCGCGCCTCCGGACGACATTTAACGTGTCCCGGGCAGCATGCGCATCAATCGGTCGCGTTCAGCCGGTGGATGCGCCGCGTCGGCGGCGCGCCGGGCCGCATCCAAATCCCCCGCTCGCACGAGGCAATCAACGAGCGCCGCGCGGGCGTCGCGGAAGTTGGGATACACCGATAGGATCCGCGCAAACCAGGCCGCGGCCTCGGCGTGTCGCCCCGCGTTCGCGTCGAGCACGCCGAGGTTGAAAAGAACATCCGTGTTGGAAGGCTCGATCGCAACCGCTTTCAGATAGGCGGCTTCGGCGCGGGGCGCGTCGCCGAGCATCAGCAGCACGTTCCCGAGGTTGATGTGAGCGTTGACGTACATGGGGCCGGCTTCGACGGCGCGACGGAGCGTCGCCTCGGCGTCCTTGAGTTTCCCGCGCCGGGCCTCGATCGAACCGAGGAGGGTGAGCGCGACATAGTCTCGGTTGTCGAGCGCCACCGCGCGCCGGGCGGGCTCTTCGGCCATCTCCAGGAGGTTCAGGTCCGCGAGGACGAGCGCCTTGCCGCGGAGCGCGATCGGGTACTCCGGATCGGACTTGAGCGCGGCCTCGTAATCCGCGAGGGCGTCCGCACGCCTTCCGGACTGACGTCGGACGCTCGCACGCACCGCGAGCGCCGCCGGATCGCCCGGTTCGAGCGCGAGAGCACGGTCGAAGTCTGCTTCCGCCTCGTCGCCCCGCCCGAGGTCCGCGAGGGCGACGGCGTGGTTGGTGTGCGAGAACCCCCGCGTCGTTCGCGGCCACGACGCCCATACGTTGCACACGAGGGCCAGCGCGAGCACGACCGCGGCGGCGACGGTGACGCGCGGCCACGGTCTCACCCCCGCACTCACCCCCCCACTCACCGCCGAGTCACTCGCCGCCCGCCCTCGCTCCGCGCCGGGCCGGACCAGCAGCCACGCCTCGACGAGCGCAGCGCCGCCGAACATCAGCACCACTGGCAGCACGGGCGCGCGGTACCTGCCGAAGACCACGAATGCGATGATGCTCGCGGAGATGACGCCCGCCCAGGCCGCCAGCGGCCACCAGCGGGCTCGATCGCGCCACGTCAAAGCCAGTCCGCCCGCAGCGAGCGGCAGCAGCACGCCCCAGTGCAGCACGGCGTCCAGGGCCCGCAGCACCGCGGATCGCTCCACCAGCAGGTAGAAGTCCTCCAGGTCCGGCCATTCGTAGGCCCCAAGGAACATCAGCGTCTTCCGCCCGGTGAGCGCGAGCCACGCGCCGGGATCGGACTTCATCCAGTCGAGGGAACGCCGCAGGTACCAGTCCGACACGTCCCGCGCGCTCGCGGGTTTGCCGGTCGCACGCTCAACCGTCTTGACCCACCCCGCCTGCTCGGTCTCGCCGGTGCCGGTCGCACGCGACGGCCGGAGGTACGTCCCCGTTGCGTCGGGGCGGTTGCCCATCTCGAAGTTCTGGCCGAGGTTGGGGCCGGACAGAACGAAGTCTCCCAGCACGATCCGGTGCCGCACGACCCACGGAGTCATGATGACAGCCCAACCAACCAGCACCAGCGCCGCGGCGGCGAGGCCAAGCCGGGGCCCCCCGCGCTGAACCTCACCCTTCCCCCAACCCCCCCACTCACGCTTGCGGACGCCGACGAACGCCACCAGCATGACCACCGGCAACAGCACGATCGCGTTCTGGCGGTCGAGGGTCAGGAGGCCCATGATCGCACCCATGGCCAGGGGCCACGCGAAGATGCCGCGTTCGCCCTCGCGCGGAAGGAACACCCGCCCCAGCGCGAAGAGAGCCGCCACGGACAAGAGCGTGGTGAGCGTGGTCTTCTGGATGATGGTGTCGCTGAAGATCGCGTGCGGGTTGAGCGAGAGCAGCAGTGCCGCCAGCAACCCGACGACGGGTGTGAACCAGCGTCTCCCGGCGTGCGCGAGCAGGAGGATTGCGAGCAGCGAGAAGCCGATCTGCCAAAAGCGCGGAGCCCAGTCGCCCGTGCCGCCCAGAGCCTTGATCGCCGCGAGCACGTAGGCGTACAGCGGGGCGTGCATGAAATCCGCGGGGCCGAGCCAGTCCCCCGCCAAGATCTCGCGGGCGCGACGCTCGTAGACAAGAGCATCCGAAAGGCGCTGGGAGAAGAAGCCAAGTCTCGAGGCGTCCATCAGCGCCAGCACCCGGGCGGCCGCCCCGAGCAGCACGATCGTGCCCAGCCACGCCCACCACCGCTTGCGGCAGAAGCCGCAGTGCGACGTGTCGCAGATTGTGCCGCACTTGGACATCCGACCCACAATACCGCGCCGGCGGCGCGTACGATCCAGCCAGACCCCCACCGGAGCCGCCATGTTCAACGCCCGCAACGTGTTCCGCTCGCTCGCCGCCGCCGCGATCGCGGCCTCCCTCTCGGCCCCGATCGCCGTCGCCCATGACGAAGGTGACGACCACGACCACGACCACGCGCACCACCACGGCCCCGTCGTTCAGCCGAAGGACTTCGACCACGCCACCGACCTGATCCACGAGGGCCTGACCGACATCGAAGCGGCCATCGCGCGGGGCGACATGAGCGCGCTGCACACGCTGTCCGACGGCGTGGCTGTGCCCGCTCGCCAACTCGGCAAACTCGCGGCCCGGCGCTCGGGCGTCGTCCCGGCAAACATCCGGGCGATCAACAATGTCGGGCGCGACCTCGCCGACCTCGTCGACGCCATGCATGTCGCGGCGGACGGGGGCAAGTCCGACGTCGTGATGGCGAAGTGGAAGGAACTGGAA
>JAFLCM010000224.1 GCA_017303565.1 Planctomycetota bacterium | reverse complement strand
CGCTTTCGCCCTGCTCCGCGATCAGCCGGATCCACCTCGACTGCACCTCGGGTTTAGCCTTTCCCATACCTCAACTCTGAGCCGGGACGGCGCTGCTTACAAGATGCGGTTCACCTAGCGCTCACGGCATTCGCTTGCGCGACAATCAGCACCGCTATCCTAACAGCTCAACTCCAGCGCCGACAGGTTTATATAGCTGCCATCCCACTGGGTTTGGTGCCGGGTTGCCACGGAGCTTCGGGTCGGCCTGCTGTGCGACGGACGCGAAGAACCCGTCGAAGTCTAGGTACAGAATCTCGACGGTATCGGGGCGGCGCACGAACCACAGCGTAGCACAATATTCGCCTTTTGTTCGCAATCGGCGGTCAGGGCTGTTCTAGTCGTATTCTTCGTCGGGCTTGGGGTCGAATCGCTCGAAGTAGTCGCGGGTTGTGACTTGCAACCAACCCTTAAACCAGTCGCCGCGTACGCCTGGTCCGAGGCGCGCGAGGCCGACGGGGTTCGCGATGTCGGCGGGAATGTTCGCTCGGCGTCCCTTGGGTCGGAGCCGCCACATGCTGCGCGACCACCGCTTGACCTTGTCGCCTTCCGCGAAGGTCAAGGGATACTGACGGGCGTCGCACATGGCCTTGCTATCACGGGAGACTGCCGCTGTTGTTGCGATGAGGCCGCTCTCCGCGCGGTGGAAGACGACGTCCGCCCAGAACGCCTTTACGGTTTCGATGCCGACGACGTCCTTGGTGCGCTTGCACTGGATGAGCATGATCGGCGGTCCTGCCTTCGCCTCTTTGTCCGTCCAGACCCGGACGTCGATGCCGCCGTCTTTTGTTCCTGGCCCGAGATCCACCTCGTAGCCTTGCCGCCGGAAGAACTCCGTCGTGAGGCGCTCGAAGTTCCTCCAGTGCATCCGTTTCATCTCTTCCCCGTTCTTCGCGAGGTAGTCGATGTACCGCTGGTCCAGGTACACGGTCGGGTCGTCCGGGATGTGCTCTCCTTCGAAGAGCCTGTCGAGCTGCACGATCCCGTCCCATACCTTGTGGGTCCGACGGTCGGCCAGTTGATGGTTCCGCCGGCCGAATTCGCTCCACGCTGCGGCGAATGCGATGACGTGGTCCGTGCGCTGTCCTGACCGCTTGGCTATCTCGTCGATGGCGTCGCTCGTGATGCTCTGGTAGCGCCCCGAGTCGGCCACGGCGAGGAATGAGGCGGCGAGCTTTCGGGGGTTCCCGCCGGTCAACCACATCATCTTTGCCACGTCAACGAGGAAGAACTGGCCCATCTTGTTGTCGGGCAACTCGCCGATCGCGACGCGCAGGTTCAGGATCGCCTCTTCGAGCTCTTCCGCGCGGAGCACCGTCTCATGCTCTGTCCTCGTGATGCCCCGCAGCTCCTCGATGTGGTATCGCCCGGCCAGGCGGCGGATGTTCGCGTCGGAGAGAAGGACGCCGCTGCTGCACGCGACCTCTTCCGAGGCCACGTCGAGGAAATGGCTATGCGACGCCCGAATCCTGCCCATTCCTCAAATTGTCCGACATTCATGGCTTCGTTCGGGACGTTCCGGTCATAATTGCAAGGAATGGACGAGAATCCCGAGGTATTGCGACTGATCGAGACGTTCGAGCAGGACGAGAGCCTGACGCCCCAGCAGGCGGAAGAAGTTGTGGTCCAGATCTTCCAGGGGTGCGGCCTGGACGCCGAGTATCGCGGTGGCCCCGGCGATCTGGGCGTGGACGTCGAGTTCACCACCGACGAGAAGAACGGGAACGAGCGGTTCGCCGTCCAGGTCAAGTCGCGCAAGTCGCTGATCATGGCATCGGACGTCGCGGCCATCGCGGGCTTCGCGCTCGCCGGGAACTACGACCGATGGCTCTTCCTGTCACGCACGAAATTCAGCAAGCAGGCCCTGGACCTCGCGGAGAAAATGCGCGGCGTGCAGATGGAAATCCTCACACCCGATGACCTGCGGCACTGGGTGCACCGGCACGCGTACAGCAAGACGGACGACGGCTGCAGGATCGACTTGATCGTCCGGACGGCCATGAAGGAAATCGCCAAGGAGATCGCGCGGCACCACGAGAAGCTCTTCAAGGTCTTCTGGTACGACCTCTAACGGCTCCTCCGCGAAACCTTCGACGGGATGGGGTTCGAGGCCAAGGTCACACGCTCCACCAAGGACGGTGGGTTCGACCTTCGATTGACCTTCCGCGACAAAGGCCAAGAGCAGGTCTACCTCGTCGAGGTCAAGCACTGGAGCGCACCGTCACGGCCCGGCGACAAGATTATCAAGCAGTTCGCTAAGGTCATCGCGCAAGAAGAAGCCAAAGGCGGCGTCCTCCTCTCCTCCTCCGGCTTCACGAACAATGTGGGCGAAGGGCTGACCGAACTCGAACGGCAATCGGTACGCCTCGGGAACCACAACAAGATCATCTCCCTGTGCAAGACCTACTACAAGATCGACAGCGAAGTATGGATGGCCGAACAGAACCTCCCGACGCTGCTGCACGAACTCACCGTCGAACCAGGAACCGCATTCGCCTAAACCGGGTCACTTCACGGAGAATATTCCTTACATGGAGCCCTTACGCATCTCGCCCAAGTACACGGCCAAGGATTGGGAGAAGCTCGACAAGGCCAAGCCGGCCGACTGGCCGAAGGCAGTGAAGATCGTGCGCGACCGGCTCCATGGCCGATTCCTGCACTTCGCCGACAAGTGCCTCAAGGACGACTTTTCAGGATTCGTCGTCCTCGCCATCGACTGCCTCCTAGCAGAGACGCTGCAGCAGTTCATCGACGGCGTCACGAACGGCCATGGCCGATCGAAGGAACTCAGCAAGAAGTTCCTAGGAGGATCGCGGTTCCAGCCCTCGTTCAACACCGACGACATCCGGGGTGCCTTCTATTCCGATATCCGCTGCGGGCTGCTCCACCAAGCGGAGGCGAAGAACAAGTGGCTCATCCGCCGCAAGCAGAAAGCCCTCCTCAAACTCGTGGGCGACGGCTACCTCATCGACGTCGAGCGGTTCCACACGGCCATCAAAGGAAGCCTGCGGGACTACTTCGCCGACCTCTGCAACCCAGCGCGCACAGACCTGCGCGACAACCTGTGGACGAAGATGGACCACATCTGCAGCGTGCGCGCCGCGAGGGGAGCCATGGAAACGCTCGACCCGGCAGCAGCAACTCCGACCGCCTGAATTACCGGCGTCGCCGGACGCGCCGCTGGTGCACGTCCCACTCGGCCGCGAGCAGCGCCTCGATCCGTCGCAAGTCGTGCTTGTGGACGATGCCCTCACCGACATCCTCGGGGGCCTGCAGGAACTCCCAGTCCGCCCAATCCGCCGAGTGCACGAAGGACTCCATGAGTTCCTGGTCGGACGCGGGCGCTGCTTGCCGCTCCGCATAGGATGTCGCGAGGCTCTGCAGGCGTTCGCGCGTGAGCCATCGGCGCGCGTGATGGTCGTAGCAGACCCACCCCGCGAACTCCGGCACTGGCACCGCGCACAGCATCACTCCAAAGGATAACGAGTTCCACACGCAGCAAGGGTCATCGGAGCCCGGCAGCCGTTCCGGAACCATTCCCTAATGAATCGGCAGGCGGCGTTATGAAGAGGATGGGTACGGTCGCGCGTACATTTTCGGAACTGAAATCCTCGGGGGACACCCAAAACCGGCCAATGAGGGACGTCTGAAAACCGGCCAACGAAACTGAGCCAGGACATTGACTGAGACGGGAGGATACCCTCCCTCGACGTGAGCAATGTCTTGAGCGAAGAAAAGCGACACCAAGTCATCGCGTTGGGACGGCTGGGCTGGCCGCTGCGACGCATCGAGAAGGAAATCGGTGTGCGCCGCGAAACGGCTGGGGCCTACCTGAAGGAGGCGGGCGCCGCCGTCCGTCCGCCGGGGGCTTGGGGACGCCGGCCTCCGGCAAAACCGGCCAATGGAGTGACCCCCGACTCTGGCACCGCCCCTCCTGCAATTTCAAAACCGGCCAACGAGGTGACCCCCGACTCGGGCCCGCCTCCCGAGCCCGGCCGCGGCCCCACCGCCAGCGCGTGCGAGCCGTACCGCGGCTTCATCGAGATCTCGCTCAGCAAGGGCCGCAACGCCAAGGCCATCGACCAGGACTTGGTTGACGATCACGGTTTCCGCTGCGCCTACCAGAGCGTCAAACGCTTCGTCCACAGGCTACGCGGCCACACGGTGACCGAGGCCTGCGCTGTCATCGTCACGCCTCCTGGCGAAGAGGCCTAGGTCGATTACGGCAGCGGGCCGATGGTCCGCGATCCGCACTCGGGCCGTTACCGCCGCACCCGCATGTTTGTTCTCACCCTCGGCTACAGCCGCAAGGCCGTGCGCTTGCTCACCTTCCAATCCAGCACGCGCGTCTGGGCCGAACTCCACGAGCAAGCCTTCCGCTGCCTGGGCGGCGGTGCTCGCACCGTGGTGCTCGACAATCTCCGCGAAGGCATCTTGAAGCCCGACATCTACGACCCGGCGCTCAACCCGCTCTATCGCGACATGCTCGCTCACTACGGCGCCATCGCCCTGCCATGCAGCGTCCGCGACCGCCGCCGAGGATCTGCTGGAAATCATCATGCGCCGCTACGAGCGTTGCAGTTCGTTGCTAACCTCCAACCGGCCCGTAGACGACTGGGGCAAACTGCTCGCCGACGTGGCCGCCGTCAGCGCCATGCTCGACCGCCTGCTGCACCATGGACACGTGCTCAAATGTGGCCCAAAGAGCTGGCGCACCAAGACCGTCCCGGCCGGCTGAATGCAACTAAGGAAGGAGGCTCTTGTCAGATGCGAGGGCGCTGCCCCATAAGCGCTAACTTAAGGATTGCCATTCTGAGCCGTCCGGCGTATCCTTGGGCATGATCAATGCAGCAGAAGAAGACTGGTCGGTTGTGTTGTCGTTGTTGCCGAACCGCTGGCGTGGGC
>JAFLCM010000223.1 GCA_017303565.1 Planctomycetota bacterium | reverse complement strand
CGGCGCCCACGGGCGGCGCGGGCGACGGCTCCTTGGCCGCGTCCTTGCTGGGCTGGGAGAGCTCGTTGAGCAGCTTGTCGAGGTCGAGTTTGCTCATGGCGGCGGGGGAGCGTTGTGGGCTGTGCGCGGCGCTTCAGCGCGGTTCGCCGAGTGTGAGCGTGAAGGTCATGCCCTCGGCGGAGAGGGTGACGGTTCGGCCCTCGATCTTGTCGACGGTGAAGGTCTCGTCGACGGTGTCGCCGACGCGGACGAGCGCGCCGGAGATCTTGGCGCACGGGACGGCGCCGGCGAGGACGCTGTTGAGTTTCAAGAGGCCGGCCTTGCTCTCGATCTCGCGCTTGCGGGCCTCGATCTCCTTGCGGGAGCGTTCGGCGGCGAGGGCGGCGTCGTCGGTGGCGCGTTCGACCTTGCGCTCGGTGAGCTTCCACTCGAAGGGGTTGGCCTGGACCTGCTCGAGCGGGACCTGCACAACGTTGCCGGAGGTCTGGAGGTCGCGGAGGATCTCCTCGTGGTCCTTGCTGAGGCGCTCGCGTTCGGCCTTCTCGAGGGGGTAGTCGATCTTGAAGTCGACCATCTGGATGCGCTTGACGGTGCCGAGTTTGCGCATGCCGAAGAGCATGGCGGCGCCGACGAGCACGACGACGACCAGGACGGTCATGCCGCCGAGTTTGCGTGGCTTGGGGAGCGAGGCGGGGGAGGAGACGGCGGCGGCGCCGACGTCGGCGAGGGTGGCGAAGCCGCCGGAGGCCTTGGGCGTCGCGTTGGCGGCGGGGGCGGCGTCGGCTTGCTGGAACATCCGGGGGTTCACTTGGCGTCTCCTTTGGCCGCGTCCACGCCGGCGGTCTTGAGCGCGGGCCCGGCGCCGGGGACCTCGGGCTCGAAGTAGATGCTGAGGGTGAACTTCGCCTCCATCGCGCCGTCGGACTTGTCCTGACGCGAGAGCTTCAGGTTGAGCAGGCGGGTGATGCGGTCGAGCTGCTCGAGCTTGAGGAGGAAGTTGTAGAAGTCGTCGAAGTCGCCCACGATGGACATGTCGAGCGGCTGCTCCATGTACTTCGAGGCGGCGACGGGCTTCTGGGCCTTGACGCGGGGGATCTCGAGGTTGGACTGGCGGGCGAGGTTGGCGACCTGCTCGAGGATCTTGTCGACTTCCTTGCCGGTGGGCAGGCGGGACTCGATGAGGCCGATGGCGGAGGCGACCTCGGCATTGGCCTTGGCGAGGTCGGCGCTCTGCTTGGTGGCGAGGCTGAGTTTCTCGAGAGTGCGCTCCTTCTGGGCGATCTCGGAGCGGGCCTTGTTGATCTCGGTGTTGACGGGGCGGAAGACGAACCACCAGGCGCAGACCGGCATGGCCAGCAGCACGCCCAGCAGCAAGAGTTCACGGATGCCGAACTTCATGGATCAGTTCCCCTCCTGGTCGTCGGGCGACAGCGGGCGGTCGGGCTCGGGGCGCGGGACCTCGGGGTTGTCGCGCCACATCTCGCGGATCTCGGGGGCGGCGTTCTTGTCGTTCTTGTCGTCCCCGGCGACCTCGTTCATGTCGGCGAGGCGCGGGGCGTGCATGGGGGTGATCTTGCGGGCGTCGGCCTCGGGTCGGACGAGGGCCTCGACGCGGAACTTGTTCATCACCTGGCCTTCGATGGTCGCCTGCTCGGAGAAGATGAGGTCGATGCTGGTGAGCAGGCCGCACTCCTGGAGGTTCGAGACGTAGCGGGCGACCTCGTTGTGGGTGCGGGCGACGCCGATGAGGATCGCCTTGTGGTCGAAGCGGGGGGCGGTGACGGGGGGCTTGGCGTCCTTGGCCTTCTTCTTGTCGCCCTCGCTCTTGGCGAGGGACTTGGCGTTGTTGGACTTGTCGTCGTTGCGGGCGGCGGAGCGGACGGGCTTGTCGAGCCGCGTGCTGGCGACCTCGATGCTGAGCAGCGTCATCTTCGAAGGCATGCGGTTGACCAGTTCGGCCAGCAGGATGCTCTTGGGGACGCGCTCGATGAGGGCGGTGGTGACCTCGGCCTTCTCGAGAAGGTCGCCCTTCTGCTGCTCGAGGGTCTTGAGCTGCTCGATGTCCTTGGCGGCCTGGGTGTAGCGGATGTTGACGGCGGTCTGGTACTGCTTGACGTCGTTCCACTGGCGGCTGGTGACGAAGAACGCGCCGACCACGCCGAGGGTCACGACGACGAACAGGGCGATCGAGATGAGGTTGGTGCGCGACTCGGCCTTGCGCTCGAGGTAGTCCTCGGGCAGGAAGGAGGAGTCGAGGGGCCTGGGTCCGAGAAGGCTCATCGGGTGCTCCGGAAGGGCGGGTGTCGCAAGCGGGGTCGGAAGCGGCGGCGGGCGCGGGGGCCCGGTTCAGAGGTCGGTCGGGGAGAGGGCCAACCCAAGCGGGACCGCCCAACCCGGCTGGGGGACGGTGAGGTCCAGGCCGTTCAGGTCGGTCACTCCGGCGGATTCCAGGGTGGAGATGGGGTCGGCGATCTGGGCGGCGAGGCGGAGGCGCTTGGCGATGAAGCGGCAGAGGTCCATGTCGCAGGCGCCGCCGCCGACGAAAACCGCGCGTCCGACGGGACGGCCCGGGAACAGCGCGGCGTGATAACGCAGACCCATGCCGATCTCGTCGGTCATCTGCTCGACGGCGGCGCCGGGCTTGGCGGGCGCGGCGGGCGCTTCGCCCGGGGCGACCTCGTAGTGGCCGTCGGGCATCGCGCCGGTGCGGCGGTCGATGGGGACGTTGTTCTCGGCGGCCTCGGTGGGCTGCTGGGCGGCCTCCTCGACGACGTCGTGCTCGTGCTTGGCGCTGGCGGCGAACTGGGCGAGCGTGCCGGTGATGGCGGCGCCCTGCACCTGCTTGCCGCGGAGGTGGGCCGAGCCGACCTGGATGGTCTTGGCGAGCACGAGGCGGCGCCCGTGGGCGATGTCCATCTTCGTGGTGGTGGCGCCGATGTCGATGTAGACGCTGGTGAGTTTGTCGTCGTCCTCGCGCTTGGTGATGGGGTCGAAGGTGCGGACGAGTGCCTGGTGCTCGGAGTGAACGCCGACGCACTCGAGCTTGGAGGCGCGGAGGGCCTCCATGTGTCCGACGACGGCGTCGCGGGGCATGACGAAGCAGATGATCTCGAGCTTCTGCTGGCCCTGGCGCTTGACCTCTCCGGCCTCGACGTGACGGACGATCAGGAGCTGCGGGTCGCAGCCGGCCTGGGAGATGACGTGCTCGCGGACGCGGTCGGCGACGGCGCCGGCGGCGTTCATGGGGAGCTGGATGTGCTGGACGAATGTGCGGCGCGCGGAGACGGCGCAGACGGCGCGGCGGCCCTTGAACCCGCCGCCGCGGAGCAGGCCTGAGAGGGCCTCGACCTGGAAGGCGAGGCGCTCGGCGTCCTTGCCCAGCAGTTCGGGCGGGGTGGGTACGGAGGCGGCGGAGATGAGGCGGGCGGGCTCGGTGAAGGTGCCCAGCATCACCTGCAGCACCTTGAGCGAGGCGGCGCCGAAGTCGACGGCGATGGGCGAGGCGACCGGCTTCTCCGGAACCTTGGGCGCCTTGACGGTCGGCGCGACGGGCAGTTTGCTCGCCAGGCGGTCGAGGTGGAGGGCCTTGAGCGCGTTGGGGATTGAGAACGCCATGGGCGATCGCCTCTGTGTGCGGACGTGCGTGAAAGCGCGGGCGCACGGGCGCCGCGGTCTCGGTGGTCTGCATCGACCGTGCGGGCGGGCGCGTTCAGGCGGGCGGGGTGTGGCGGCGAAAGTGAGGGTGGCAGGCGGGGCGGAGGCGTTACAGCCCGCACAGGCGGCGCGGACGGTGGGGGGCTCTGGTGGTCTGGGGGCCCGCCGATAACCGGCGATTCGTGCCTCTTGGTGGTCCCGGTCTCCGACCGGGGTCGGCGGGGGCGCGGACGTGGCCTTGTGGTGAAACGTCAGTCCTTTGTCAGCACGGCTCGGAGAGCCGTGCCACCAGGAGCGGTGCCACCAAGAGCGGTGCCACCGGGGGGACTGTTACTTGGAGATGGCGCGGGCGAGTTCACCCGTGCGGGCCAGCGCGCCGGCGAGGTCCCAGCGCTGTTTGGCACGGTTGCCGGTGGTGTTGCTGATGACGCGGAGTTCGAGGAAGGCCGCGGGGGGGGCGGCGAGGCGCAGGACCGTGAACGCGGCCGCCGCGCCCTCCATGGCCTCGGCGATCGCCCCGGTGCGTTCGGTGACGAGGACGGCGAGACGGTTGCGGGCGGAGCAGGTGGAGACGGTGGCGACAGGGCCGGCGCGGGCGCCGAGGGCCTCCGCGGTGCGGATGAGCGCGGGGTCGCCGGCGACGCCGATCGACGGGCGCCCCAGTCCCTGGTTGGGCGCGAAGCCGCAGGCGGCGATGTCGATGAAGCGCTCGGGGGTCTGCACGCCCTCGTCGGCGTACATGCTGAGGCTGGCGGCGACGGCGTCGAGGAGGTTCAGGCGCGAGCGCGGCAGGGCGCCGGCGATGCCGATGTTGATCACGCGCGCGTGCTTGAGCGGGTCGAAAGCGCGGGCCACGCCCGCCGCCGCGTTGGCCTTGCCGACGCCGGTGACGACAAGGTCGGTGCGGTCGTCGAGCGGGACCGCCTTCCACGCGATCGGAGGGGCGGCGTCAATCGGCGCGCGGTCGAACGCGCGAAGGACGGCGGCGGCCTCGCTCGGCGCGGCGCAGACCAGGAGCGTGCCGACCGGGGTCATCGCGGGTCGGCCCTCTCGCGCTCCGGCAGGGCGTAGCCCAGGAACCAGCCGGCGAGACCGGTCTCGCGGTACGCCGGATCCCAGGCGTTGTGGTTGGCCTTCGGGAAGAAGGTGGCTTTGGTCACGGCGGTGCTGGCGCGGGCGGAGCGCTCGGCGCGGAGGGCGTCGATGATGTCGCGCGTGCTTGCCGGGGGGACGACGTCGTCGAGTTCGCCGTGGAACGCCCAGACCGGCGTGTCGCCGAGGGCGGCGGCGATGCTCTTGGGCGACTCGG